>NZ_JBFBJY010000133.1:0-12886 GCF_040702125.1 Kitasatospora sp. NPDC085895
CGCCCCACCAAGCCCCCCCCCCGGGCGGGGGTCCATACCCCGGCGCATCCCAAACCCCCCCCTGCGCCGCCCCCGCCCGCCCCCGCCCCGCCCCCCCCCGGGTCGCGGCGCTGCGCCGCTTTCTCCGCTTCCCCCGCGTGTGATCACGCACATGACGCGGTCCGACGCCCGATGACCGCCCGAGTCGTGGTTTGCCGGGGACCGGGGCCGTGCAGAAGCCGGGTGCTCCGGTCGGACCTCGCGATCTCCGGCCGCCTCATGGTGGAGAGGACGTGATCGCCGTGACGCTGGATCGCGCCGATCGCTGGATGCTGACGTTCCCCGGGCCGGCCGGGTGCCACGGGGAGCAGGACACCGTCGTGGTGGAGCAGCAGGCCGGTTTCGGACCGCACGGGCACCCGGTCTACGCGGACGCCGCACGCACCGTCCGGGTCGAGATCGAGGACGGCGGCCTGGTGCACGTCCTCGACTGCGTCGGCCGCCCCGTACCGGACAACCCCGTCCACGCCCAGCCCCTCCGTCGGCCGCCGACCTCGCCGCAGCCGCGGCGCGGTCCGCGAACGGTGCCGAAGCCGACGATCAGCCCGTGAGTGCGATCACGCTGATCGCGGCGGCCGCGGACGTCCGTCCGGCCGACCTCACCGACCTGCCGGGAGGGGAGCCGTCCGCGTGATGGCCGATCAGCACACCCCGCGTGATCCCGCCTCGCAGTATCCGACGCCGCCGTTCCCCGAGCAGTCGCAGTCCCACCCGGGCAGCGGCGAGGCCATGCGCCCGGAACCGGACCACGGGGAGACTTCCTGCAGCGGTACCGGCTGCCTGGCGGGCCGCGTCGCGTTGATCACCGGTGGCGATTCGGGCATCGGCCGGACGGTTGCCCCGGCCATTGCCCGAGAGGGTGCCGACATCGCCTTCTGCCACCTGGCTGAGGAGGCGAGTGACGCCGCCGCCACCTCGGCGCTGATCGAGGGCGCCGGTCGCCGGGCGCTGCCCGTCACCGGGGACATTCGCGACGAGGAGTTCTGCATCGCCTGGTCGGTCGGTGCGTGAGCGAACTCGGGGCCTGGACGTCCTGGTGGACAACGCCGCTTACAGCAGCCTGCTGAGCCGCACCGCCCCGGACCGGTTGGCCGCCGGTGCCACCCGCGCCCTCGCACTCGTGGCCGACGGCTCGGTGCGCATCGACCTCACCGCCCGAGTACGGGTTCGCCGAGGTGGGAACCGTGATCGCCTCGCCGAAGGCGCCACGCGGGGCAAGAGCATCGTGACCACATGGACGGTGCGACATCGCGCAGGTACAGCAACACCGGGCTCAGGGCCCTGATCGCGGCGGAACGCCAGGAGTTGGCCGATCTGCTCGGCGGCCTGCGGCCCGCCCAGTGGGACGCACCGAGCCTCTGCGCCGGATGGCGGATCCGAGAGGTCGCGGCCCACATGTCGATGGGGTTCCGCCTCTCGTTGCCCGCGACGATCGGGGAGTGGCCCGAGCCGGGGGCAGCCTGCACCGCATGACCGACCGCGTCACGCGCAGGGATGCGTCCGCCCATTCCACCGCCGCACTCGCCGCCTTCCTGCGGGACGGCGCCCACCACCCCTGGACCCCGCCGGTGGGTGGCCTCCGAGCCGCGCTCGGCCACGACGTGGTGCACGGCCTGGACATCACGGTCGCCCTCGGCCTGGACCGGCGTGTTCCCGAGGACCGGCTGCGGGTGGTGCTCGACGGAATCCGGCCCGGCGGCCTGAGGTTCTTCGGCGTCGACCTCGGCGGAGTGCGGCTGTGTGCCGAGGACCTGGACTGGTCCTACGGATCGGGCTCGCCCGTGTACGGCGCCGGCCAGGACCTCCTCCTGCTCGCCTTCGGCCGCCGGCTTCCACCCGGCCGGCTACGGGGCGAGGCGGGCAGCCGCTTCACCGCCGTCTGAACGCGGGCACCGCCCCTCCTAGCGGCCGCAGCAGGGTTCCTGGTCGTCGCGTCCTTCCTGATCACCCGGTTCGGGAACGTCCCGATCAACGGCCGCATCAAGCAGTGGGCCGCCACCGCGCCGCCGGCCGACCACGAGGCCGTCCTGCGCCGCCGAGAGCTGTACGACGATGCCCGGACCGTCGCCGCCGTGCTGGCCTTCGCCCTCCTCACCCACCTCGCCCTGAGAACACCTCAAGTCATGCGCCGGCGGTGGAAGGTCGCAGCAGACGCGGGGCGTGCGGTGTCGGAGCGCGGGGAAGGCCGTATGCGGTCGCCGGCGGGTGGGGGTTCAGGCGCGGCGTCGGTCGCTGTCGTGGCGGAGGCTGTCGGTGTGCCGGGTGAGGTCGTCGAGGCGGTCGGCGAGTCGGGGGTGGGCGTCTCCCAGGTGATCGCGGACGGCGGCGAGGGGTGCGAGGAGGTCCGCGGCGTCGGCGGCGGCGAGGGAGGCGTGGACGGCGTCGAGTGCCGGCCGGGCCGCGGGCGGCAGGTCGTCGAGGGCGGTGATCTGCGCGGCGAGGACGCGCAGGTCGGCGGCGTTGTCGCGGGCCCAGGTGGTGACGGTGCGCTGGGCGGCGCGGCGGTCGCGGACGGCCTTGACGCGTTCGGCGCCGGTGGTGGCATCAGCGGGAGTGGTGCCGGCCGACGGGGCGGAGGCGGGCTTGAGTCGCAGGTAGCGGTTCTCGGCGGCCTGGCGGCTGGCGACGCCCATGGGGTGGGCGAGATCGGCCCAGGTGGCGCCGGCGGCGCGGGCGGTCTCCACGAGGCCGGCTTCCCAGCCGGCGAGTTCGGCGCGCAACTCGCGCAGCAGGAGCAGCGCGGCCAGGGCAGGTTCGGGGCCGGGTTGCTCGGGTGCGGTGGGGGTGCTGCCGATCGGGGGTGCGTCCTGGGCGGTGCGGACGGCGTCGTCGATCACGCCCAGCGCGGCCGCGGCGGCGAGGAAGGAGGCGGGGCCGACCGGCGCTGCGGGGCCGATCGGTGGAGGTCCGGGTCTCTCGGGCATGTGTGTCACTCTTTCGACGACTCGGTGTTTGTCATCCGATGGATGACATGTTAGAACAGATTCAGGTGAAAGCGCACTGGCACCCTTTTCCACTGGAGGTGTTTCGCGATGCTGATGCGCACCGATTCGTTCCGCGAGCTGGACCGTCTGACCCAGCAGTTGCTGAGTACCCAGGGCACGTGGTCGCGGCCCACCCCGATGCCGATGGACGCCTACCGCGACGGCGACGAGTACGTGATCTGCCTCGACCTGCCGGGCGTCGACCCGGAGGCGATCGACATCGACGTCGAACGGAACATGCTGACCGTGAAGGCCGAGCGCCGCCCCCACCACGACAGCGGGGACGTGAAGTGGGAGCTGTCCGAACGCCCGCTCGGCGTCTTCTCCCGCCAGGTGATGCTGTCCGACACCCTCGACCCCGCGGGGATCACCGCCGACTACGACGCCGGCGTGCTGACCCTGAAGATCCCGGTCGCGGAGAAGGCCAAGCCCCGGAAGATCGCCATCAGCCACACCGGCAGCCGCAAGCAGATCCAGGCCTGAACGGCCACGAGCCGCCGGCCCCGCCCAGCTCTCCCCAGGCGCAACGGGCGGGACCGGCCCACCCCACTTGACTTGCCCGACGGCGGGGCGAATGCCGCCGGTGGTTCCCGCCCGCGCCGGGACCCGGCAGTTGCAGCGCAAGGCGCTCGGACCGGATCCACTCACGACAGGGAGGTTCTCCGGTGACCCTGCGATGGGACGCGTTCCTGGACGAGGTGCGGGAACGCGGCGAATACGACACTCCGCACGAGGCGGAGCGAGCGGCCCGCGTCGTGCTGGCGCTGCTCGGCGCCCACCTGGTCGGCGAGGTGCGTGCCGAGCTGGCAGCCCGCCTGCCCGAGGCCTTCGCCCTGATCCTGCTCAACCCCCTCCAGGCCGCCGAACCGCTCAGTCCCGACCGGTTCGTCCGCGCCACTGCCGCCTGGATCGAGGGCGCCACCGAGACCACCGCCCTGTGGGACATCGGAGCCGTCCTCAGCACCACTGCCGAAGCCGCCGGCGACGACCTCACCGAACGCATCCTGCTCCAACTGCCGCCCGGCTACGACATCCTCTTCGGCCGCCCCCAGCCCGGCCGACGCCCCTGAACCACCGGGTTCCTGGCGCCACCGCGTGCAGGCACCCACGTCCCGGAAGGCCACCGCCCATGACCCGGCACCGCCTCCTCCTCCAGCAGGTCCGCACCCTCGGCCGCTACAGCGACGACGAAGAAGCCGGTCGCGTCCTCGATGCCGTCCTGACCCTCCTCGGCTCCCAGCTCACCGGCGAAGAGCGCAGCGACCTCGCCGCCGTCCTCCCGGAGCAGGACCGGGCCGTCCTCGTCTCGCAGGTCCCGCTGCCCGAGCCGGTCACCGCCCCGGCCTTCGTCGAGGCCGTCGCCCGGGCCCTGCACACCAGCCTCGCCTGTGCCCGCTGGGACGCCTCCTCCGTCCTGGCCGCGCTCGCCGACCAGGCCGGACACGGGCTGACCGACCGCCTGCTCTCCCGGCTGCCGAACGGCTACGCGCTGCTCTTCGGGCGGGCGGACCTCGCCGTCGCCGCCTGAACCCGCTCACGCCCGAACCAGCTGGTTCGGACCGGACACCGGAGCCGGCCCCACGGAGCACGACGTAGGGAAGGAAGGGCGGCCATGCCGGGCGACCTGAAGACGAACGTGGAGCGCGTGGGCCCCGTGGCGGTGTGCTCACTCGCCGGGGACTTGCACATGGGCAACCAGGAAGAGGTGCGAGCGGCCCTGAAAACCGCCCTCGGCCTTCTCCCTGCAGTCCTGGCCGTGGATCTCGCAGGTGCGGAGCTCTTCACGTCCAGCGGCCTGAACGCCCTGCTGCGGGCACGCCTGGACGCGGCCGACCGCTTCGTGCCCCTCGTGCTGATCACCCCCAGCCGCGCGGTGCGCCGCGTGCTCGCGGTGACCGAAGCACAGGACCTGTTCCCGATCTGCGCCACCGCGGAGGAGGCGGCCCGGTACGCCCCGACCAGCCGGGCCCCGAGCGGGTGACCCGGGCCGGTTCGCACCCTGCGCCGACACCGGCCGTCCCCCGGGGGCAGCCGGTGGCCCCGGGATCGTGCACCACAGGCCGCCCCGGGCAGTTCCTGGCCGGGGCGGCCTGTGGTGCGCCTGGTCTCCGCCTGCCGATCCGGCGTGCGCCACTTTCCGGGTGGACGCCCTTGTCCGGGTCAGGACGCTTCCCTAGGCTGACCAGGGCACGTCCCACCGGGGGGAAGGACACCGCGCATGATGAGACGTCTTGTTCCGCTGGCCGCAGTGATGTTGGCGCTGGCCGCCTGCAGCTCGGCCGGGTCCGACGGCCGGAAGGCCGGCAGCGACGGCGAGCTGGCCTGCTCGCTGGTGCGGAGGCTGCCCGACCCGATGCCCGACCAGCCGGCCGGCGGTTCGTCGGACCATTCCTGGGACGTCGCGGTCGGCCGACTGAACACGGCCGCAGAGCTGGCCCGGGTGGCCGCGCTGGAGGACGAGAAGTACCAGCCGCTCGCCGACACACTTGCCACCGCCCGGCAGACGTTCTCCACCACCTTTGACCTCCACCGGGCCGAACCGGGCATCAAGCAGGCGCGCACCCACTGCTGACACCGTCGCCCGCAACGCCGAGACGGTTCCCACCGTCGGGGTGGCCGACGATGCGCGACGCGACGGTCCCGGGAGCCACGCTCCGCCGTCACCGTTCCGGGCGGCGATCGGCTCCCCGCGCGGTGTGCGGCATGATCGCGTCGTCCGGGATCACCCCGAGCCGGCCGGCCTCGTAGTCCTCCACGGCCTGGATGATCTCGGCCTTGGTGTTCATCACGAACGGCCCGTAGTGGAAGACCGGCTCCCGGATCGGCTCGCCGCCCAGGATCAGCACGTCCAGGTCGGCCGTGTCGCCGTCGGGCCGGCTGCTCGCCGTGACGGTCAGGGCGCTGCCCGGGCCGAAGACCGCGAGCTGGTGGGCGGCGAGGGGCCGGCCCTCGGTCCCCACCGAACCGTGTCCCGCCAGCGCGTAGACCAGCGCGTTGAAATCGGGGCGCCAGGGCAGTACCAGACGTGCTCCGGCCGCGATGGTGGCGTGCGCAAGGGTGATCGGCGTGAACGTCGAGCCGGGGCCGGCATGTCCGTCGAGGTCTCCGGCGATGACCCGCACCAGCGCGCCGCCGTCGGCCGAGGACAGCAGGGTGACCTCGCGCCCTTCGATGCTCTGGTACTTGGGCGGGTTCCACTTGCTGGCCCTGGGCAGGTTGACCCACAGCTGGATGCCGTGGAACAGCCCACCGGAGACGACCAGCGCCTCGGGCGGCGTCTCGATGTGCAGGATCCCCCTCCCCGCGGTCATCCACTGCGTGGCGCCGTCGGTGATCAGACCGCCGCCCCCGTGCGAGTCCTGGTGCTGGAAGAGACCGTCGATCATGTAGGTGACGGTTTCGAAGCCCCGGTGCGGATGCCAGGGCGTGCCCTTGGGTTCGCCCGGTGCGTAGTCGACCTGGCCCATCTGGTCCATGTGGACGAACGGATCCAGCGCCTCCATCGGAACACCGGCGAAGGCCCGGTACACCGGGAAGCCCTCGCCCTCGAACCCGCTGGGCGCGGAGGCCACCGCGGTGACCGTCCGCTGCGTGGCGACCTGCGGATCGGGTTCGGCGATACGCGGCAGGTCCAGCACGTTGTCCACGGTCACGGCGGGCATGGCAGCCTCCCCGAGGGGTCGGAAGGTCCGATCCAGTCTAGTGCCGGGGTGGCCCGCCGGCATCGTCACGCCCCGGGTACCCGATCTTCTCGACCCCGGCCACGGCTCGCGCGGACCAGGGGGCGACATCTGCCGGCCGCCGGCCGGCCGGCGGAGCGCGCACGTGGCCTCGCGGCCATCGGAACGGACACCGGGCTCACGCGGACGGTCGTCCTGCCGAAGCATCATGACGGTCGGTCATGCCGGGAGGAGCGGATCGGTCCGCCCATCGGCCGCTGTCGGAGGGGCGCGATACCGTTTCGGATCTTCGTTCGAGGGGGATTTCATGCGTCAACTTCTGCTCGGTCTGATCGTCGCCGTCACCGTCGTCCCGCTTGCCGCATGCAGTGAGGGCTCGCCCTCCAGCAGCCCGGCGTCAGCGGCGAGCGCGCCGTCGGTCTTTAGCACGCCGTCCGCCGTCGATGCGCCCACGCTCTCCGCGGAGGCCCAGGCCAAGCTCGCCGCGTGGTTCGCGGACAGCCGCCACAGGCAGGGCATGCAGGCCCTCGACCACGGCCTCCGCGACTTCAAGCGCAGCGTCGCCATCGCCCCGGCCGCCCCTGCCGACTACATGACGATCCGGTCGGCGTGCAACGACCTCGACCACGATCTCAACATCATCAAGGACTTCGACCCCGTCCCCGATCCGCAGTCCCAGGCGCTGTGGTCCTCGGCGGTCACGAACCTGCGGCAGGGTGCGGCCGACTGCCTGACCGCTGCCACCGCCAACGACGCGGCCAGGGTCACCCAGGCCAAGGCCGCGCTCCTCAAGGGCGACACCGACTACTCGGCCGTCGTGGCCCGGCTGGGCACCGTCCTCGGCGTCGCCCCCACCCCCACGGCCGGCTGAGGACGGCGCCGACACCGCGGCGGCCGGTCCGGGACACGGGTGTCCCGGACCGGCCCCGGGCACCCGACCGACCGCCACGGGGGCAGGTGCAGGTATCGCGGGCGCTACTCGCAGGCGGTTCCGTCGCCGTCACGGTCCAGCTTCCTGCTGTAGCCCGGACCCCCCGGTGGAGGGGTGCCTTGCCGGCGGCCCGGACCGCTGCGCAGTTCTCGTAGTGGGCACTGCCCGAGCCGCCCGAGGAGGAGCCGCCGCTGGAGGAAGAGCCGCCGGACGAGGACGAGCCGTCGGTGGAGTCGTCGTCGGTCACGGCCGGCGCTCTTGTCGGAGGCGTCGTGGGAGGTGGCGTCGTACCCGGCCTTGCTCGCCGCCGACTTGGCCGACTTGAGGTTCTGGCCCACGAAGCTCGGCGGTGCGGCCGGCGTCGGGCTCGCCGGCGCAGCAGCGGTCGGCGTCGCCGCGGCCACCGGCTCGGCGTCGCCCTTCGGGTCCTGCGGCGGGTCGCCCATGAACGGCGTGAGGAACCAGATGCCGCGAGAACGGTCGCCACGACCTTCTGCGGCCGGCTCCAACGGCTGCGCCACGCGAGCGCGATGCCGCCCGGCGGGAAGAGGACCAGGGTCACGATGATCAGAGCCGGGTGCTGCCACCACCGCCTGGCCGGCGCCGGCGGCTGGGGGTACGGGTACGGGTAGGGCGGCTGGTGCGGGTGCGGCGGCTGTCCGTAGGGCGGGGGCTGCTGGGGATGGCCGTAGCCACGGCCACCCGGTCCGCCCGCGCCTGCCCCTGTTCCGTCCTGGGCCGGTACGGCGACTACCGAATCCGCATGCAGGGCTGGCGGTTCGGCATCGACATGTAGTGGCCGGCGTCGAAGCCGCCGACGTCCAGGGTCGAGACACCACGGCTACCGCCCGTGCCGTAGCCGAGGTCGGTGAGCCGGCGGCAGAGCGCCAGCGCGTCCTCGGGGGTGGTGTCTTCCGTCACGTGGATCGTCAGGGCCCGACCTCCTCCCGCAGCGTCCGCGGCTTCGGGCGGAGGCACGAGCATCTCGCCGTCCAGGACATGGGGCAGACAGCGCACGTCGTCCGGAACGCCTGTGGTGGAGCCGCCCATCCAGCTCGACGTGGGCCGCGGCGATGCGCAGGCCTTCGGTGCCGGAGAGCCCTGCGGGCTCGCCGACATCACCGGTTCGCTGCTCTCCGCGCTCGGCGTGGCCCGACCCTCGGCAGCCGAGGAACATCCGGCCAGCATCAAACCGGCCAGCACGGTGCCTGCCACTGCGAGTCTCATCGCGACAACCCCCTCCCCAAGATCGTTTCCACTCTAGCGGCCAGGTCAAGCCACTTGTCGCCCAGGCGTGAACGCCCACATCACGTCCTGCCCCACCGCGGGCCGCACCCCTCAGACACCCCCTCGGAGCGGCCGTCCCGACGGCTCCGGATCCCGGACCGTCCACCACTGCCCACGGCACACTCGGGCCGCGCGCCCGTGTTCCGGCGGACGAGATCCTCCTGCCCCCTCCGGGCGTCGGCGTGACCGGCATCTCACTGCCGCGGGGGAGTGGAAGCCGCCCCGGCGGAAAGCCGGTTGCCATGGAGATCCAGGGATTACCGGTCACCGCACACGGCCTCGCGGTCCACGGACCACGCGGACCCGTCTTCGAGGACGTGGATCTGGAGGTCCCCTCGGGCGGCCTGCTCGTCGTCCACGGCCCGGGCGGCTCCGGCCGCACCAGCCTGCTGCTCGCCCTCGCCGGACGGATGCGGATCACGGCGGGCACCGTACAGGTCGGGCAGTACAGGCTGCCCGGCCGACGACGCGACACCGCAGCGGTACGCACGGCCGTGGCAGTCGCCCGCGCCGAGCCGGCCGTCGCCCTGGAGGGCCGCCTGACCGTCGCCGAGCACATCGCCGAACGGACCTGGCTCCACCCGGGAACCACACGGGCGCTGGTGGCCGAAGCCCTCGCCGTGACCGCCGTCGCCCCCGACCCCGCCGCCCTCACCGAAGACCTGCACCCGGCCGACCGGATCCTGCTCGCCGTCGCCCTGACCCTGGCCCAGAGGCCCGCCGTGCTCGTCGTCGACGACGCCACCCACGGCTGCCCACCCGCCGACCACCACCGCATCTGGCACGCCCTCCGACAGGTCTGCGGCACCGGCTGCACCGTGCTCGCCGCCGACTCCGCACCACCACCACCGCTCGGCCCGCACCACGCGCTGAGCCTGCCCCGGCACACCGCCCACCTCGTACGGGCCCGCTCCCTGCCCGCGGCGGCCTCCCCGGCGGTCGGAAGCGAGGCAGCATGACCGCGCTGCGCCTGGCCGCCCTGGAACTGCGCCGCTTCCGCGGACCGCTGCGCCGCTTCGTCCCCCTGCTGCTCTGCCTGATCCCACTCCTGTACGGCGCCATGTACCTCTGGGCGAACTGGGACCCGTACGGCAGGACCTCGCGCATCCCGGTGGCGGTCGTCGACGAGGACCGCCCCGCCCACAGCATCACCGGGGAACCGGTCGACGCCGGCGCCCAGCTGGTTCAACAGCTCAAGGCCTCCGGGGACTTCGGCTGGCGGTTCGTCGACGCCGACGCGGCACACGCCGGCCTCAGGTCCGGACGCTACTTCTTCGTCCTGCACATCCCCGGCGACTTCAGCGCGCGGCTCGCCACCGGCGGCACCGACCGCCCGGAGAAGGCCGGCATCACCATCGAACTCAACGACGCGAACAACTACATCGCGGGCATCATGACCGAAGTCGTCCAGTCCCGTCTCCAGGCACAGGTCGACTCGGCCGCGCACGCCGCCTACGTCCGCGCCCTGTACGGCGAACTCGGCGGCATCCGGGACCGCCTCGCCACCGCCTCCGACGGCGCCCACCGCCTCCAGGACGCCACCGACACCGCCGGCCGCGGCGCCGCAGCCCTCACCAGCGGCACCGCCGCCCTGCACACCGGATCCGCCCGGGTCGCCGCCGGCAGCGACAGCATCTCCGCCGCCGTCACCCAACTCGACCGGGCCACCGAACTCCTGGACCGCAAGGCCGCCGCCGACCTCCCCGCCGCCGCGGCCGCCCTCGTCCGCACCGCCGAACTCGCCGCCGACGGAACGCACACCGTCCACGACACCACCACCCGCATCAAGACCGCCACCGGCGAGCAGACCACCCGCCTCACCGCCCTCGCCGACCACCACCCGGGCCTCGCGGACGACCCCGCCTACCAGGCCCTCCACCAGCAGGCCCGGCAACTCGACGACACCGCAGGTCGACTCGACGCCGCCGCGGCCGCCGCCGACACCGAAGCCCGGCAGAACCTCGACCACGCCCACCGGCTCCAGGACGGCATCACCGGACTCCAGCAGCACATCCAGGACGCCCGGACCCCGCTGCGCCTGGTCGACACCGGCACCCGCGACATCGCCGACGGCGCCCGCACCGCCACCGACGGCCTCACCGCGCTGCAGCAGGCCGCCCAGAGCCTGCAGACCGCCGCCGGCCAGGCCCACGCCGCCGCCGGAACCCTCACCGCCACCACCGACGAAGCCCTCCGGAAGATCCCGCCCACCGACCCCGACCACGTCGCCCGCGCCGCCGAGGTCCTCGGCACCCCCGTGCACATCGACCGCACCGACCTCCACCCCGCCGGCGTCTACGGCCGCGGCCTCGCCCCCTTCTTCTTCGGCATCGCGCTCTGGGTCTTCGGCCTCTTCGCCTACCTCCTGCTACGACCCCTCAACCCGCGGGCCCTGGCCGGTCGGACACCCGCCCGGACCGTCGCCCTCGCCGGCTGGCTCCCCGGCGCCGCGCTCGGCTGCGCCGGCGCCGTGGTCCTCTACGCCGTCGTCGACCTCGCCCTCGGCCTCCACCCCCGGCACCCCGTCCTCACCCTCGCCCTGCTGCTGCTCGCGGCGGGCTCCTTCGTCGCGGTCGACCACTTCCTGCGCACCGCCCTGGGCGCCCCGGGCGACGTGCTCTCGCTCGTCCTGTTGATCCTGCAGCTCACCGCCTCCGGCGGCCTCTACCCGATGCCGACCGCCCCGGGCTTCTTCCAGGCCCTCAACCCGCTGCTGCCGATGACCTACCTCGTCGACGGCCTGCGCGTGACGATCTCCGGCGGCGAACCGGCCCACCTCGTCCGCGACGTCCTCGTCCTGGCCGCCTTCGCCGCCGCCGCCCTCACCGCCACCACGCTCACCGTCCGGCGCCACCGCACCTGGACCGTCGCCCGCCTCCACCCCGACATCGCGCTCTAGGCGACCGGCGGCCGGTCCGGGACACGTCGTGCCGGTCTTCCGGGGCGTCCAGGACGTGACGCGGCTGACGCCGGGACAGCGGGCGGACGGTGGGCCGCCGTTCGCGGATTCGGCCCGAGCGGGCCCGTGCTGCGCCGCTGCCGCGGTGGTCGGGGAAAACCGTTTTCCCGTGGGCCGAGCAGGTGATAGACACCCCGGGTGCAGAACACTCTCGATTTCTCCGACCTCCTGCGGCTGATCGACGAACGGTCGACCGCGTTCCGGTCCGCGGTCGCCTCCGCGCCCGGCCTCGACGCGCAGGTGCCGACCTGCCCCGAGTGGACGCTGTTCGACCTGGCCCAGCACCTGGGTGGTGGCGACCGCTTCTGGGCCGCCATCGTCGGTGCGGGCCCCGCCGACGCCCCGCCGGCCGAGGCCGCCGCCGAGCGGGCCGCCCTGGTCGTGCCGCGGGAGCGCGAGGCCCTGGTGGCCTGGCTGGAGGAGTCGACGCAGCTGCTGCTGGGTGCGCTGCGGGAGGCGGGCCCGGACGCCGGCTGCTGGACGTGGTGGAGTGCCCTGCAGACGCCGCGGACCTCCGGCGGGGTCGCCCGGCACCGGGTCCAGGAGAGCGCGGTGCACACCTACGACGCCCGGCTCGCCATGGGCGCCCCGCAGCCGCTGCCGGCCGAGGTGGCCCTCGACGGTGTCGAGGAGTTCCTGTTCACCTGCGTCGCGACGCCCAGCGCCTGGCCGCACAAGCCCACCGCCTTCGACTTCCACGCCGCCGAGGGGCGTTCCTGGCGCCTCACGGTCGACGGCGACGGCGCACGGACCACCCGTCTGCCCGCCGCCACCGGCGCCGAGGGCCCGGACGCAGCCGGTGTCTCCGCCCACGCCACGGCCGGTGAGCTGGTCCTCTTCCTCTACGACCGTGTCCCGGCGGACTCCGTGCGGATCGACGGCGACGCCGGGCTGTTCGACCTGCTCCGCGCCTGGGAGCCGGAGGAGTAGGACGTCACGGGCCGTGGGGTGGCGGCCCGGCGGGGGGGGCCCCCCCCCCCCGGCAAGTGCCGGGGCACGGCCCCCC
>NZ_JBFBJY010000134.1:0-12687 GCF_040702125.1 Kitasatospora sp. NPDC085895
CGATGCGACAACACCCCACGAGCCCACTCCGACCTCATGGCTCATGATCATCCACGACGCCCCACACTCCCCGTCTATCGCGCACCAAGTTGTAATCGCGGTGATCGGCTGTCAACGGAGGCTCCGGCCCTGGTGGAAGCGGTCGGTACCGGACGAAGAGCCGGCGACGGAATGGCCTCTTTCGGTGTGACGAGTTGCTCACCCAATTTGTCCAGACGCGGCCGATGCCCATCCGACTGTTCGGCAGTACAATCGGCGGATTGCCGTAGCGTCGTACGGGGTCAGCGGCCCGCCGGCCCGACTCTGTCGGGCAGACCGCGGACTGATCGCAGCCGTCGAACAGCCGGGGCTGTCGCTGACCGACCGGCGGGCGGCGCGGGACACCGGACGGCAGGAGCGGGCCGCGCCGTGGCCAGCGGCCGAAGCGGCGGTCGCCGCGTCGTCGCTGGCCGGTCAGGACTGGGCGGGCAACTGGCTCGACGACCTGCGCCGCACCGGCGCGCTCGGCAGGCTCGCGCCCCAGGATGCGGCGGGCGTGCTCCACCAGGTGATCCGCGTCCTCGGGCTGCTCCGGTCCGACCGGGACGAGGAGGTGGCGCCGTACGGCCGCGGGGAGCTCGCGACCCGGGTGACCGGCACGGCACACGGCCTGGACGACGACACGGTCCTGTCCCGCCTGGTCCTGTGCGGCCTCGCGCGGGCCGTGGGCAGCGAGCCGCCCGAGGACGCGCCCGGTCGGCGAGCCCTCTGGCGGGCCGCAGCCGTCGTCCCCGACGACGTGTCGAGCACGGTGCTCACCTACGGCCTGCGCCCGGTGGGTCACCGATGGCGCGAACGGGCTCTGCGGGAACGGGCCGACCACCATGCCGAATCCCACCTGACACTGCGTGAACTGCGCGAGCTGAATGTCGTACCGCCCCCGGACACCCTGGTGCACATCTGCGAGACCCCCGAGTGGTCGAGGCGGCGGCCGAGGCTCGCTGCGGGGGCGTCCTGGTCCGCACCTCGGGCAGCGCCTCCACCGTCGTCCTCGAACTCCTCGACACCCTCGCGCGGACGCCGGCCTGCGGCTGCGGTACCGCGGAGACTTCGACCGGCCGGGCATCGCGCTCGCCACCGCGTCATCCGACGGTACTCGCCCTGCCGCGGCGGACGGCAGCCGAGGACCACGAACAACTCGCCGCCCACGCCCGGGACCAGGGCAGCCCCGGCCTCCCGCTCGTCGGCGCCCCGGTGGAGGCGAGCTGGGACGCCGACCTCGCCGCCGCCATGACGGTACTGAACGTGGCCCTGCACGAGGAGTCGGCACTCGACCGGCTCGTCGCCGACCTGGCGCCAAAGAAAACCTGACCACGGGACCAGCCGCCGGGAGCGCACGAGTCAGCCAGGACGGAGGACCGAGCCCGGCTGTAACGGCTCGGCTCGGCTCCGAAGCCCTGGTGTCGGGTCGTACCGGCCGTCATCCCCCTTCGTCGGCGGTTCGTCCCGGCGTGGTTCAACCACCCACGCCGGGCGCGCGGATGCCTCGGCGGCACAGTCCAGGCTTCCCACCCGGGCGCACCGCACCGAGCCGTAGACTTCGGCAGCCAATGCCGACCACGCCCGGCCGTTGCGCGCCCTGCGGGAGGAGATCGCATGCAGGACCCTTCGGACTCGACGGAGACCACCGAGCCCGAGGAGGAGGGCGGCCGGACCGTGACCACCGTCTCGCCGGGAACGGACGGTCCGGAGCCCGACCCGCAGGCCGACGCCGAACCGGTGCAGGCCGACGCCGAACCGGTGTCAACGGTCCTGGCGGAGATCATCCCCGGAGTCGCGGTCGTCTTCGGCAAGGTCCCGGCGGAACTCAGGCCCGGCCTGGTCGACTTCGGACTGGTGTCAGCCGCCGACCGCACGCAGATCTCCACCGTCCTCGCCTCGCTCGGCAGCACCGCGACCGCGGCCGGCCACCTCAAGACCGCGTTCACCGGCGCGCAGGGGCTCTACCGCCTCGGCAGCGCGACCCAGTCCCTGCTGAACGCCGGGGCCACGCTCGCCGTCAAGGACGGCGCGAACCTCGGAGCGGTGTTCCTCAACGGCAGGATCATCGCCCAGGCCCGCCTCCTCCCCGTGGCCGAGGTGGGCGCGGCGACGCGGGCGGCCAACATCGGGCCGGCCCTGGCCATGGTCGCCATGCAGATGCAGCTGACCGAGATCACCGGCCTGGTCAGGACCAACATCGCCCTGACCAGTCAGGTGCTCACCGCCATCCGCAACGAGCAGTGGGCCGAGCTGACCGGCCTCGTCGCCGTCGTCGACCGCGCGATCGACCAGGCGCGGGAGCTCGAATCGGTCCCGACCTCCCTCTGGGAGGACGTCGCGGGCAGCGGCGCGGCGCTGGAGAAGCAGCTCGAGCTGTACCGGCACAACGTCCGGGGCCACGTTGCGGAGATCGACCTCCCCGACGCCCGGCGCCGCCGCGAGTACCTCCAGACCAACGCCGAGGCGATCGTCTTCGACAGCCACGCCCTGCTGTCCTCCGTCAAGGCGTGGACCGGGTACCAGGCGCTGCGCGCCGCCCGGGCGAGCGCCGCCGGCCGCGAGGACGCCGCGGAAGCGCGGTACGCCGACGTCATCGTGCGCGACACCCGCGCGGAACTCGACTCGGCCCTCACCGAGACGACCCGGCTGCTCCACTCGCTGACCCGCGAGCTGCGGACCATCGCCGAGCTCCCCGGACGCGGGCCCCTGTCACAGTCGCTGCTCGGGAAGCGACGAGACGCGAAGGCTGCCCGCGACATCTCCGCCCGGCTCCTGGGGGCGATCGTGCCGCTGGCCGACGCACTCCACCCGCCGG
Organism: Kitasatospora sp. NPDC085895; assembly: GCF_040702125.1. Classification (NCBI taxonomy): domain Bacteria; kingdom Bacillati; phylum Actinomycetota; class Actinomycetes; order Kitasatosporales; family Streptomycetaceae; genus Kitasatospora; species Kitasatospora sp. NPDC085895. Next base: position 2,837 of record NZ_JBFBJY010000134.1, read on the forward strand.
CCACTCCGCTTGAGGTTCCGGACATTCTGTGCGCACCCGAGTCGCTGGATCCCGCGCCGTACCTCCGCGTCCTGCGGTGGTTCCTCGAGAACGGTGAGATCCTTCGCGCCCTCGCCTTCCCCGAGCAGCTCGATGCCCTGGGCCCGATCTCCGCGATCATCGGCGGCGCGAAGGAGAAGCTGGCGGCGACGATCGACAAGTCCGGAGCGAGGACGCTGGTGGCCGTCACGGACCGCCGCATCATCATGGCCAGGACGAACGAGTTCCTCGGGCAGGGGGAGATCCGTCAGGACGTTCCGGTCGACCGGGTGCGGTACGTCCGAGCGGCGAACGCACAGGTCGGCGGTGACCGCTCGGCGATCGACCTGATCACGCGGGACGAGAGCATCCGGTGGCTGTTCCGCGCCGAGATCGACAGCGCGCACGTGGACGCGCTCGCCGCCGTGCTCGCCGAGTCGATGGCGATCCCGGAGATCGAACGTGAGGATCTTCAACGGCGCCGCCGCACCCCGGTCGACGTCGGTCAGCGGGACGAGACCACCCGCCCGAGCACCGCCGCGGAACCTACGGAGGCCGAGGCCACGACCGGCGACACCGAGTAGGCCGCCCGCCGATCGCACGGACACCGACGCCACGACAGGGCTCGTCCGGCGGATCTTGACAGGTCATGCCGCAGTACGCTGGGGCGGTGCTGCTCCCCACCGTCCCGCGCATCCGCCTGCGGTCCGCCGGTCAGCCGGTTATCGACACGCCATTCGGCTCGCTGACCTTCACCACGACCATCGGGAGCACCGGCCTTCCGCTCCTGCCCGATGAGCTGTTCGAGCTGCCGGGTGGCCGCCCGCTTGCCCGCTGGGTCACTCCCGGGGCCCGCGTCGAGCTGCTGCTCACGCCGTACGATCCCGAGCTCGACCCCGATGTCTGGGGGCCGCTGACGGACTGTCGCGCGGCGGTCTGGCGGATCGACGCCCTTGCGCCGCTCGGGCGGGTGCGGTTCTCGGCAGAGCTGCCGACGCGGCTACCGGAGGGCGTCGACGCGGGGTGGGACGGAGGACAGGGGCTGGCCGCGATCACGGTGGAGGACGAGACGACCAGGCTCACCGTCGGGGGAAACGACGAGGAGACGATCTGCTCGGCGGCTGACGCGGGCGAGGCACCCCGACAGTGGGCGGCGCTGATCGACGAGGTGTATGACCGATCGTTCAGCACGTGGGGTGTGGACCTCGGCCACAACCACGGCATGTCCTGGGTGCTGCCTCCGCTGGAGGCAGGTGACCACTGTGAACTCCCGGTGGTAGCCGTCCGGGCCCCGGCCGCCGACGAGACCGGGAACACTTGGTCCGCCGTCATGCCATCGCCGACAGTGCTGCTTCGTCAGGTCGCTGCCGGGCCGGCGAAGCGGGCCGACGCTCCGGACGCGGGCTGATCACGGTCTGAGCCAGAGCCAGAGCCGGATCTACGCGACAGTGACGGTGCCGTGGAAGACGTAGGCCCGTTGGTCATACCGCGTCGCGACGGCCCGGGAACGCTTGAGCCGGTTGGTCGTGCGCTCGACCTCGTTCCGGCATTTGTACATCTCCTTGTCGAAGCCCGTAGGCCGGCCTCCTCGGCTGCCGCGGCGCCGGCGGTTGGCCCGCTGGTCCTTCGGCTCCGGGATGGTGTGCTTGATCCGGCGTCCAGGCAGGTAACGGCGATTGCGGCGGGAACCGTAAGCCCATCGCCGCCGAGGTGGTCGGGGCGGGTATGCGGTGCCCGCCACCTGGGCGCTTGCCCCTGATACGTTCCAGGACCGGGATCAGCTGCGGGCTGTCACCCACTGACCGGGCGTGATCAGCATGGCCGGTGGACGGCGGCCGCCTCCTCCAGGAAGGTGGATCTTGAATGTCAGGCCGCCACGGGACCGGCCGAGCCCTTCGTCGGGGCGGTGCTGCCGAGGAGTTGATCTCCGCTTCGGGATCCGGGGTGTACTGCGCGGTGCACCGACAGGTGTTGGTGGGCCCGGCACGAGGTGGAGTCCCCACCCACCATGCTCCAGTCGATGCGCCCCTGAGAGCCCGTACCGTCGGCCGACCACCGGCGGTGGCGCTCCTACAGGGTCTTCCAGCTCCCGGACCGTTCCGGCAGGTCCCGCCCCGGGACACCCGTGCGGACCCGGAGCAGGATCCCGTTGATCACCATCCGGTGATCAGCTCAACGCCCGCCACGGCGGACGGACTTCGGCAGATGTGGTGCCAGTTGCACCCGCTCGTCATTCGTAAGACCGCCCTGCTCACGACCAACACCATGGTCCATGCGAGGCGATCACCTGATCCGCCGGACAGAACCTACGACCAGCGCCTGGCGGTCGTCCAGCACGAGATCCGGAACGACGCGGCAGAGGCTGTCCGCCCGGCCGAGTAGCCGGACCGGATTGACCGGCCGGTGCTCCGCATCAAGAGTCGCAGTGTGACGCCCGCGCACAGCGGCTGACAGGAGCGAAGACGGACCCCAACCGCTGTCACCAGCAGGGCGCGTACTCGGCTGCACCGCGGAATCGAGCGGCGCAGAAGCCTGCCGCTGCGCACGGGAGTGCGAGCTGTCCTCAGCAGCATGAAGCGGGGGCCCCACGCCGTCGTCGGCACCGAGCCCGCTTCAGACGAGGGCCCAGGTCGGCGGGTTGGCCGCGCCCCTCCCCCATGATCGCCCGGCTCATGCAGGCGGACGAGGACACGGACCGGGCCGGCCCCGCGGCTCAGCGCGGACCGGCCGGCTCCGGCACGTCGAACGCACGGTCGGCCGCGGTCGTTGTCACCCACTTGGGAAACTGAGCCATCGCCATGGCCGGCGTGGCGGGGAAGTGCGGGCCGAACGCCCCCTTCGGGAAGAACGTCACCCGGCACCGTCGGCACAGCCAGGCCGCCTGCCAAATCCGGCTACCTCGAAGCGCGCCAGCGTGCTCAGCCTTTCGCCTGACCTTTCGCGATAGTTGTCAGGTTTGGTCCTCAGGTGCCCGAGTGTCAGACCGCGTTTGTGATCTCGATCTAGTAGTCCAGCAGGACTTCGATGTTTCGCCCGTTCAGAGGGCTGGGCGGTGAGCGCAGTTGGCTGATGCCCGTCGGGGGCGACCTGCCGGTCCGCAACGGCGACGACCCCGAGGCCGCGGCGACGGACGCTGCGGCGCGCCTCGGCCTGCCCGTCATCATCAAGCCGCCGCCGTACGGCTCGATCGGCGTGCCGGTCTTCCGCGACCGGGCTTCCCCCTCCTGCGAGGCGGGGATGTCCGGCCGTTGATGCCCGGCCGCGGGGAGGGGCCCGGCCGTCCCCCGTCGGGTCGCCGTCCGCCGGTGAGCGCCGCGTCACGGGGCCGGTCGGCGGCGCTCCCACCGGTCCGGGCTGCTCCCACCGCCCGGACCGGTGCTCCCACCACCCGGGCGGTTCCCTGTCGCCGCCCGGATGGCTGCTCGGTCAGGGAGCGACCTGTCCGATCTGGCTCGCGGAGTTCTCGGTGAACCAGAGGTCGCCGTCGGATCCGGTGGCGATCTCCAGCGGGTTCGAGCCGGACGTCGTGATCGCCGTCTCGGTGATCGTGCCGCCGGTGGTGATCCGGCCGATGTCGTTGCCGAGGTTCTCGGTGAACCACAGGGCGCCGTCCGGGCCGTTGGTGATGCCCCACGGGAACGGGAAGACGGCGTCGGTGAGGCTGTAACCGGTGAACGATCCGCCGGTGGTGACCTTCGCGATCTGCGCTGCTCCGGCGTCGGTGAACCACAGGTTGTCATCCGGCCCGGCGGTGATGCCGATGGGCAGCGAGTCCTGGGCGGGGACGGCGTACTCGGTGACCGCACCGCCGGTGGTGATCCGGCCGATGCTGCCGTTCAGCACCTCGGTGAACCACAGGGCGCCGTCGGAGCCGGTGGTGATGCTCAGCGGGTAGGCGGCGGTGGTGACCGCGTACTCGGTGATCGTGCCGCCGGTGGTGATCCGGCCGATGTTGCTGGCGCCGGGCTCGGCGAACCACAGGGCGCCGTCGGGACCCGCGGTGATGCCCCACGGGTAGGCGCCGGAGGTAGGCAGCGTGTACTCGGTGAAAGAGCCGCCGGTGGTGATCCGGCCGATCTTGTCGGTGTTCGACTCGGTGAACCACAGGGCACCGTCAGGCCCGACGGTGATCCCGGCCGGTCCGGCGCCGCCGGTGGGCACCGCGTACTCGGTGAACGAGCCGCCCGTGGTCAGGCGCCCCACCGCGTTCGCGGAGTTCTCGGTGAACCACAGCGCGTCGTCCGGTCCCGCGGTGATCCCGGCCGGGCCCGAGGAGGAGGTGGGCGTCGCCCATTCGGTGATGGAGGTGATCCGGCGGGCCTGCGACGGCGGCCTGCCCGGCCGGCCGCCGTGCCGGGCGAGGCAGTCCAGGAGTCCCGCCGGCCCCCCGTGCCGCAGGCAGGACTTCACCCACGGCCGCACGGGAGCGGGGCGGATCGGGGCGTCACCGAAGGCGACGGTGCCGGGCGCGCAGACGGAGCCCGTCAGGGCCAGGACGGCGAGCGCACGACAGAGCCGCCTGAGACGGCTGGGACGGTGGGACATGGGACACCTTTCGGATGAGGACACCGCGACCCCGGGCGCCGGGTCGGGTCGGGCACGCGCCGCCGCCAGCGCCCGGCTCGCGGGGGTAGGGACCCGCGCGGCCGCCGGACTGCGCGACACGAGGGCGCGCGGACCTGAGACCGCTCACGCGATCGGGCCGCGCACGCACAATCCCCGCCGGACCGGCGGGGAAACAGTGATACGGGTGATATCCCGGAATTTTCAGCAATTCGGGTGAGGGTGCGATAAGTGATACTCGAAGCACTTTCCCGACGGGATTCATGCGGGGGACGCGTGGCCTCGGAAGAGGGTATTTCCGTCAGCGGTTCACGGGGGTTGATGATACGTTCGTCGCCGGGCCCGACCGGGCCTCAGGGCAGTGCTCAGCCGGACGAGCGACGAGGCGTTTCAATGCCATGCTTATGCGGATAATCATCCGGGTCGCCGACGGGGAGGCATTCGAAATCGCTGTTGTCCGTGCTTGGCCGAGAAGGAGAAAGTCCATGCGTATCCGATATTCCGTGGCCGCCGGCGCCGCGGCCGTCGTCGCCGTCGCCGGAGTGGCCAGCGCCGCCGACACGACGGTCACGTTCTCCGTCTCGGGCGGAGCACTCTCGATCTCCGTCCCGAGCTCGGCGAGCCTGGGCGCCGGGCTGCCCGGAAACACCGTCAGCGCGCAGCTGGGCGCCGTCACCGCCACCGACGCCCGCGCCCTGCTCAACGCGGCCTGGGTCGCGTCCGTGACCTCCACCAGCTTCACGACGGGCGGCGGCACACCCGCGGAGACCGTCCCGACCAGCGCGGTCTCCTACTGGTCGGGGGCCGCGACCGCCACCACCGGCACGGGCACCTTCACCCCCGGCCAGGCCACGGCGGGCAACGCCCAGACCCTCAGCACCAGCCGCACCGCCTTCAGCCTCTCCGGCGGCACCGGCAACAACTCCGCCACGTGGAACCCCACGATCGTCGTCGCGCTCCCCGCCGCCGCGGTGAACGGCACCTACACCGGGACGGTGACACATTCGATCGCCTAGCCCGGCGCGTGCGCTGAGCGCGGCCGCCGTGGTGCTCGCGCTGGCCTGTGGCCCGGGTGCCGCGGCGGCCGCCCGCCCCGGGCAGGCAGCGCGGTCCACCGGGGGCAGCATCGGCCTCAAGCTCCTCGATGCGCCCCGCGACCGCGAAGCCGACCCCCGCGCGCACATGTACATCGTCGACCATCTCGCGCCCGGCACCGTCATCCACCGCAGGCTGCAGGTGACGAACACCTCCGACACCGACCAGCGCGTCGACCTCTACGCCGGCTCCGCCGAGATCGACGGCGGCACCTTCACCGCCGAGCCGGACCGCACCCCGAACGAGCTCACGACCTGGGTCTCGGTCGACGACTGCGCCGCGCGCAAGACGGCGTCCGCCGCCCCCGGGGAGTGCGGCACCGCGCGCGAGGACGGGGCGAGCGGGCCGCCGGCACCGCGCTCCCTGGTGCGCGACGTCCCGGCGCACGGCACAGCCGTGGTCGACGTCAGCGTCCGGGTCCCGCCGAAGGCGTCCGCAGGCGAGCGGTACGCCGTCGTGTGGGCGCAGGTCGCGGGTACCGCCGATCCGGCCGGGAACGTCCGCGTGGTCAACAGGGTCGGAGTACGGATCTACCTCGACGTCGGTCCCGGGGGAGAGCCGCCGTCCGACTTCCGGATCGGGGAGGTCACTCCCGCCCGCGCCCCCGACGGCACCCCCGAGGTGGTGGCAACCGTCCGCAACACCGGCGCGCGCGCCCTCGACATGACCGGATCGGTGTCCGTGTCCGAGGGTCCGGGGTCGCTCAGCGCCGGTCCCTTCCCCGTGAACCTCGGCACCACCCTCGGCATCGGCGACACCGGGCGTGTCACGGTCCTGCTGGACCGGCAGCTCCCGGCGGGTCCGTGGAAGGTCCGCCTCACCCTGGCCAGCGGCATGGTCCGGCACACCGTCACCGCCACCGTGACCTTCCCCGCCGGCTCCGCCGCCGGCGCGCCGGTCACCCCGGACGCGGTGGACTCCGCCTCGATGGCACCGGGCATCTCCGCCGTCGCGCTGGCCGTCGTCGTCCTGGCCGCGTTCGGTTACGGGGTGGTGCGCCGCAGGCGGACGGGCTGAGGCCACGCTCCCGTGCCCGCCGGCCGCTGGGCCGGCGGGCACGTCGGCGTGTGAAGGCCGGGCGACGGGGCGTCAGGGCGTCGGCGTGGGGTGAAGCCGAACGGTCGCCGGATTCCGGTGCGGGTTCGACAGCCCGAGCGTCGTTCGGCGTTGGCAGGCGGCCCCGCACACCGACTTCTCACGCCCTGGAGGCGTCACCCGCGGGTGAACGGCTCACTCCTGTGCGGTCACGGGCGCACGACCGGCCGCGTGTGTGACGGCACGCTCGGACGGCCGACGATTCACCCCGAGGACGGTCGGAACGCCGGTCAGGCGGAGGGTCGCAGCGCCGAGCGGTGCCGTCCGCATCCTCACGGTCAGGCGACGGAGTGGGTCACGGTGCCGGTGTAGGTGCCGATCACGGCGGCGGCGGGGATCGCGACGACGACGGTGGGGGTCCAGCTGGTGGAGCTGTTCCCGTTGCCGGTGGAGGTGAAGGCGGTTCTGGAGCTGCTGAGGGCCTGTTTGGCCGAGACGTCGCTCTGGCCGGGTGTCGTCGTGACGGTGCCGTTGATGTTGGTCGCGGGGCCGGACCAGTAGGAGACGTTCGCGGTGGTGATCGTCTGGCCGCCGTTGGCGAAGTTCGTGGCGGACACCGTCGCGGTCCAGCTGCTGGTCGCCAGCCCGCGCCCGTCCGTGACGGTCACCGACCCGAGGGCCGCGCTGATGGTGCCGCCGGGCGCCGCGCTGCCGAGGGAAGCGGTGGTGGGCAGGGTGATCGACAGGGTGCCGTTGTTGGGGATGACGCTGATCTGGGTGCTGTTGCTGCTGCTGGTCTCGATGGTGTCCACGACCGCGCGGGTGAAGCTGGCCTTGCCGCCGCCGGCGGCCGACAGCTTCCCGGCGGCGGTGTAGATCGCGCCGCCTGCGGTGATCTGCGTGCCGCTTCCCGAGACCGCGACGCCCGCGGTGTTGTTGCGGTCGGCGATGAACGTCATGCCGGAGAAGGCCCCGGTGGTCGGTGCGCTGAGCGTGGTCTTGCCGCCGGTCTGGTCGGTGAAGGCCGCACCACTGGTGCCCGCCGCGCACGCGGTCGGGTAGGACGGGCAGGCGAGGTAGATCGTCACTCCCGTGCCGACCAGCTTCCCGCCGGAGATCGTCATGCCGACGGTGGCGGTGATGACGTACGTGCCGGGATTGAGCGTGAGCGTGCCGCCCAGGTTCGTGATGCTGGTGTAGACCCCCGGGTTGATCGTCTGGTTCCCGGTGATGTGGTTGATGGTGGGGTAGGGCGTGGCCGGTGTGGTGGGGCAGGCCGTGGCGGCCGGGCACTGGGCCAAGGCGGCGTACGGGTCGGTGCCGGCGGCCTGGTTGGTCGGGACGGGGCTGTACGCGCCGCCACCCGAGGTGGCGAAGCCGGCCGGCGCCGCCGGGCCGCCGATGGTGCCGCTGTTCGCGATGACCGTGGTGCCGCTGACGAGCGCGGCCTGACTGTTCGTCGAGTTGACCAGGATGCCGCCGGTGACCTGCAGGCTTCCGGGGTGGACGTACAGGGCGTTCGCGGCGTTCGGGCTGAGGACGCACAGGCTCGCCGTACACTCGCCCGCGGCCCGCGCGAGGTGGGGCGGACCGGCCACGGCCCAGGCCAGCGCGGACACGAGGGCGAGCACCGCGGCGCGGACCGCCCGGGGCGCGCGGCGCCGCCTGCGGCCGCGTTCACGCGCGGACACGGGCCCTGGGAGCGGGGACGCGTCAGGGCGGCGCCCCGGCCGGCCGGTGGTGAGTTTCATCGTCACGTCCACCAACGTCGCCATGGCTGAAAACGTATCAAATGCGTCATGCACGGTCATATATTCCTGGGCAAGTGTCGCCATTGCAGCGCGTCGGACCGCCTGCCGGCGGAATTGACCCGCCGCGGGCGCCGGCAGTCCTCTTCGGCGAGCTCGCGGTCGACCACCCCGTGGGACGGAATGTGATCACGTTACAGGCACGCCACCGGCTTGAACGGGTGCCATTCCGTGGAATCCAGCAGGCCGTTGGTCGTGGATATTGTTTCCGGCGCCGATGGTTTCGGGAACGAATCCCCGTGCGTCATTCCCGGTCCGGCGTGCTCGGCCGGATCGCGGCAGCTGTGCGGCCGCCGGGTGGTCCGCCGCCCGCCCGGGAGAATCCGGCCTGCCGGAGCCGTGGGGCGTACCGGGCGGGGAAGCGCTCCGTCCCCCGCCGCGGGGCGCGGGGGCGTCCTTCAGGACAGGTGCGGTGCGGGGCCGAGCTCCGCGGCGATCTCGTCGCTGTGGATCACGGCGAGTTGGAGCAGCTCGGAGACGATGCGGTGTTTCGGCTCGCGGGTCTGCCAGTAGATGCGGTCGACCGCGGCGGCGAACGCGGCACTGGCCTCGTTCGAGACGTACCAGCTGCGACGGGTCATCCCGGTCGTCTCCGCGTGCTCCGTCTCGGGAAGCGGACTCACGCTGTCTCCACTCATCAGTCGTCCTCGACTCCGTCGAACTGGCACCCGGACTCTCCGGGCCGTGGCCGGACGCCGTCCCGTGCGGCACGACGGAACGGCGCGTGTGGTGCTGCGGGACGGCCGTCGGCGGCCCTCCCGGGACACCTGCCGCCCGGGGCGCCAGGTGTCCTGTGCGCGGAACGGGGCCGGACCGCCCCGTGCGTGTGCGCGTCACCGCGCGCAGCCCGCCGGCGCTCCGCCGCCGGACTCCTGGCCGGGCCGTCGCCCGTACGTTCGCAGGCATCCTCGGTGCGCCGGCGTCGTGTGCCGCCCTGACCGGCTCCGGGCACCACCGCCACGGCGCCGTCCGGCCCGTCCCTCCGGCGGCACCGCCCTCCCGGTGCACCGCCGGGGAGTGGAGTACGACCCGGAGCCGGCACCCGCCCCAGGGCGGCACCCGGACCTCCCCGGCTGGGCGCCGGTGCCGGCCAGTGGGCGCGGCGGCGGTCGCGGCGGTGACGGCGGGAGCGGTGGCGGGGCGTTCCCGTCGACGCCGATCGCGATCGTTTTTGATCCTGACCTCCTGGCCGGGGTGGACGGGGACATGGCCGTGAACCGGGGTTTTCGCGACCCCCGGCCTCGATCGTTCACGCGCGCGCGCCGGCATGAGGGGTTCGGCTGGGCTGTCCGGTTCCTGATGATTCGTCCTGCGGTGTGATGCTCGCTGGTC
>NZ_JBFBJY010000135.1:0-12569 GCF_040702125.1 Kitasatospora sp. NPDC085895
CGAAGGGAACGCACGGGTCAGTACCCCCAACGCGATCCGATCCGACAACCGCTCACCCACCGACGACTTCACCTGACCGGGCCTTGGCACACCCCGTCCAACGACCAATGCCCACCAAAGTCACCGGTATTGCATCTAGGCGACCGCCGCCGCCGCTCCCCCGACGCAGCCCCCCGGACACCCCGCTCCCGGCCAAGCCCGTTCACCCACCGGCACCCCACGGGGCAGCAGGGACCCCGTAGACATCGCCGTCCCCATGCACGGATTCCGGGGTCATTCCCCCGATGTCGTAGGCACGGTCCCGGTCCGCCGGCCGGGCGACAGCCGAGGCAGAGGCAGAAGCACGCCGACGAGTACCGACGCCCGCTGGTCATGTATCGAAGAGCTGCCCGTTTCGCCGCTTGGCACCCATGCCCCGCGCCGTCTGCGGGCGAGCTGCCGTCACAGCAGCGCCTATCGCCCCGTGGGTCTCGCACAGCTACGGCGCGCTGGAGGGCTCGGCATCTGCGGCGACGGCGGTGCCGAAGGCTCCGGCTGCGCAGGACGTGCCCCCGGGGGCAGCGCACCCCACCGCCGATTCGGCCCCCGAACCGCGCTACGTCTTCCCTGAGCCGGGCTGGGTGGCGGGGATCCGACCGGTGAAGAACAGTGCGAGGAGTGCGCTGAGGGCGAGGATGACAAGTGCGGCGCGAAGGCCGTCGAGTCTCGCCGCCGCATTCGCGTCGAGCGCGGCCTGAATGAGCTCCGGGCTGGTGCCAGCTTCGTCGAGTGCGGTCTCGACCTGGGCGTCCGACAGGAAGGGCACGCCGCTTTCGAGTTCGACACTCGCCTGGCTCGTGACCTCGGCCGGGACCGCCGGGTTCTGCTCGATGGCGGTCAGGAACGAGGAGGTCAGTGCGGCGATCAGGATCGACCCGGCAAGTGCCGTGCCGATCGAGGCCCCGAGGTTGGTGACCGCGTTCTGGACGCCGCCCACCTCGGCGCTCTGCTCGTCCGGGACGGCGGACACGGTGACCGACCCGAGCTGGGAGGCCAGTGCGCCCATGCCGAGCCCGATCAGCAGCAGCGGGACGGTGACGACTTCCGCGCCCGCGTCCGCGTCGAGGGCGGCCAGCAGGGCCACCGCGCCCGCCAGCAGGGCGAGGATTCCGAGCCGCACCACCCGCCGCGGCGAGACGTCCGGGAGCAGTTTGGGGATCAGGACCGCGGCGGCCAGGAGGGCCAGCGAGAGCGGCAGGAGGCGGGCGCCGGTTTGGAGCGCGGACAGGCCCAGGGCGACCGACAAGTAGAGCGGTACGACGAAGAACACGCCCATCTGCACGAGGTACTGGAAGAAGAACATCGTCAGGCTGCCGGTGAGCTGCCGGTTCTGAAGGAGCGCCGGGTCCACGAGCGGTTCCTTGTGCTGGGCCACGAGGCGGGTCTCCCAGCGCAGGAAGAGCCAGACCAGCAGGATGCCTGCGAGCATCAGCCACACGACCGGCGAGATGCCGAGCCAGGCGGGCGCGTCCGGCTTCGGCCGGAACCAGCCCCACTCGTCGGAGCGCAGGACGCCGTAAACGAAGGCCCCCAGGCCTGCGGCGGAGAGTACGGTGCCGAGGAGATCGATGCGGTGTCGCTCGTCGACCGGTGCGTCCGCGACGCGGCGGGCGAGCAGCAGGATGCCGAGCACGATCACGACCTCGCCGGCGAACACCCACCGCCAGGAGAAGTACGTCGTGGCGACTCCCCCCGATGAGCGGTCCGACTGCGATCGCGATGGCGCCCGCGGCGGCGACGAGTCCGTAGGCGGCGGGCCGGCGTTCGGTGGCGAAGTTACCGGCGACGAGGGCGACGATCGCCGGCAGGATGAGCGAGGCCCCGATCCCTTCGAGGAACGACCAGCCGATCAGGAGCACGGTGAGGTTCGGGGCGAGCGCCGTGGTCAGGGATCCGCAGCCGTAGATGACGCAGCCGATCAGGAACGCGCGCTTGCGGCCGATGATCGCGCCGATCTTGCCGCCCGGGATCATGAACATCGCCATCACGAGCGTGTAGGCGGTGATCGCCCCCTGGATCCCGGTCACGGTCGTGCCCACGTCGTCGGCCACCGTCGCGATCGAAACGTTCATGACCGAGCTGTCCAGCGCCATCAGGAACTGTCCGGCGGCGAGCGTCAGCAGAACAAGCCCCGCCCCCGCCGGGCTCTCTCCGGTGCCTGCCCGAGATGCCATGGCCGTGTCGTCCCAGTCCCCGGAGAAACGGCCGCCGAACCTGCCGCGGCGGTCAGCCGGTCGGCGCAGTGCCGGCCCCGGGCGGCTGCGCAGCTCGCGGGAGCTTCGGTCGGCGCAGGCGGGCGAAGCTCCCGCCCGCAGAGCGCAACGGGCACGGGCACGGTGTCGGAGTGAGCGCTCATGCCCTCGTCGTGGCTGCGTGCGAAGCCCGCGGCGTAGGGGTGCGGTGAGGTCGCCGGTCTCGTCAGGGAAGGGGCTCCGGTGGGGTGCGCAGGGCCAGAAGGGCAAGGTCGTCGCGGCCGTCGCCCGGGCGGGAGTCGGCCAGCGTCCGGCACAGGTCGTCCAGGGGCAGGTCGGCGTGGGCGGCGGCGATGCGGGCGAGGGCGGCGAGGCCGGTGTCGAGGAGGTGGTCGGGGTGCTCGACCAGGCCGTCGGTGTACAGCACGAGTGTGCTGCCTGCGGGGAGCGGGCGCGTGTGGTCGGGGCGTGGCACGTCCGGGTCGACGCCGAGCGGCAGGCCCGGATCGGCATGAAGGTACCGGGCGGTGCCGTCGGGGCCGATCAGGAGCGGGGGCGGGTGTCCGGCGGTGCTCCAGTGCAGCGTCCAGCCGGTGTCGGCGGGTTCGACGCGGGCAAGGCAGGTGGTGGTGATCGGGTTGTCGGTGATCGCGTCCAGTGTGCGGTCGAGCTGGGTGAGGACGGCGCTGGGCGGGGTGCGACGGTCGTAGAGCAGGGCGCGCAGCATGTTGCGGGTCTGCGCCATGGTGGCGGCGGCCTTCAGGTCGTGGCCGACGACGTCGCCGATGGCCAGGGCCAGGACGCCGTCGGGAAGCACCAGGGCGTCGTACCAGTCGCCGCCGACCTGGTTCGGGGCCGCGGCGGGGCGGTAGATCGCGGACACCGAGAAGGGCGTCACATCGGGCAGGCTGGGCAGCAGCAGGCGCTGGAAGTACTCGGCGCCGGCGCGGACCCGCCGGTAGAGGCGGGCGTTCTCGATCGCGAGGCCGGCCGCTCCGGCGAGCGCCACGACGATGTCCTGGTCGTGACGGTCGAACGGCCGGCCGTCGCGCCTCTCGGTGAGGTAGAGGTTGCCGTAGACGCGGCCGCGGGAGGTGACCGCCACTCCCAGGAGGGTGCGCATCGGCGGGTGGCCCGGTGGGAAGCCCACGGCGTGCGGGTGGGCGCCGATGTCCGCGACGCGCAGCGGTTCGGGGTGGTCGATGAGGTGCCCCAGGAGTCCGCGGCCCTGCGGAAGGGCGACCCCGGCCAGGGCCGCCACCTCGCTCTCGCTCAGCCCGAGGGGGATGAAGGCCTCCAGGTGTTCGCCGTCCTCGCTGAGCACGCCGAGCGCGCCGTAGCGGGCGTCGACCAGGCCCATCGCGGTGGTGATCACCCGCCGCAGCACGACGGGGAGCTCCAGCTCCCGGCCGACCGCCATCACCGCGTCCAGCAGGTCCTGGAAGCGGTCCTGGGCGCGGGCCAGGTCCCGCAGACGCCCGACGAGCCGATCCATCTCGTCGTCAAGTCGATGGTCTCGGTCGGGAACATCCGACCGCGCTTCGTCCTCCGGATCCATCAGGCCGCTTTCGCTCGCCCTGCCGGACGGCCGCCGCCCCGTGCGGGCGCGCCGCCGTGAACGCGCCGCGACCACAAACGGGCACAACGGTGCGTCCCGGCTTCCACAGTAGGCACCGCCACGGCCCGCCGCAGGGCAGGTGAGCCGGAGGCGTCGGAGATGTCGGCGGTGTCCTGTCCGGCAGCGGCTGTACCGCAATAGCGAGGCCGTCGCGGTCGGCGCGGCGCGTCTGCCGAGGTGGCCCTGGCAGCCGCGTGCGAGCCGCCGTCGTCCGGGAAGGCGGCGATCACCTGCCGGTACGAGGCGACAAGCACGCCGGACCGGCCGACCACCCGTCCTGCAATTTCTGTGCGGCGCCGACGATCGTGCGGCGGGCCACGGCGAGAACCTGACGTTTGCCCGACCGCTCGGCTCACGGCGTTGCTGCGCCCAGGTGACAACCGGACCGGTCGGACCGTCAACACCGGGCTCCCACCACGCCTGCGCGCAAGGATCGAGACGGACATCTTCCTCACATCAGGAGTGATCAGACCGATGCTGGAGCGTACCCGCACCAAGAAGCACACCGAGATCACGTTCATCCTGCCCGCCGGCCATCCGGCGGGCGAGGCCAGCGTGGTGGGCGACTTCAACGACTGGCGGCCCGGTGCACACCCGCTGACGCCCCGTCCCGACGGCAGCCGCGCGGTCACCGTCCCCCTCCCCCACGACCAGCAGTTGGGTTTCCGCTACCTCGCCCACGGCGACTACTGGTTCGACGAGGACAACGCCGACGGCCACGACGGCCGCAACAGCCTCCTGCACACCTGACCCGCAGGCCTCCGCCGGACCACCACCGCCAGGGCGGCTGCGCCGGTTGCCGACGATCCGGCCGTCGGGTGGCCGCGTCTCCCGAGGTGACCCCGGTGAACTCCGAGGTCACCTCACCGGAGACCGGACCCTGCCGTGGATACTCAAGGCCCAGCAGATCCCGCACGGTCAAAGGGGTTACGGGATTGCCTGTGGACCTCGCCGCCGATGCGCGACAGACCGTGTCATTCACAGTGTGCAGTTCCGCTGCGCCTGGCCGCCCGGGTCCTGGGCGGCCAGCCGCTGATCGTCCGCACTGGTCTGCAGCGGCTCGCCGACGCGGGAATGGTCCGCTTGTACACCGGCGACACCTATGGCGCCGGCGGACCGCAGGCATCTGATCAAACGCCATGCACACCCGCCCGACAGGCACGACCCGCTGGCCCTCGGACCACCGCGGTCATCGCCTGCTGGGCCAGCCGTGCCGGTCGCGGGCGCCGCATGCGCCCGCACCTGCCCGGTCAGCCACCCGAGCTCGACCTCCAGCTCTGGATCTGCCGGCCGCACCCGCCTCCCGGGCCCGAACGGCACGAGGGCACTCCGTACTGACAGGCGGGGCGCCGAACGAAAGCGGTCGGCACGGTGCGCAATGCCTCCGCGCAGCCGTGGGCGCCGGGCATCGGCCCGCACCATGTTCGATCTCCCTCCGTAGGGGGATGGGACGGGTCCCAAGGATTTCGGGTCCGGCTGGATGGCGGCGGTGGGGGCCGCGACCTAGCGTGGAAGCAGGTGCCGTGGTCAGTACGGCAGGTCCCGATTCCACCGTCTGCCGGGCGAGTACCGGCATCATCCGTTTCCCGCGGACACAGCATGACCGCCGGGGTCCGGTGCACACTCGTGCGGCTGCGACGCCGTTCACCTCATCGCTGTACGGCGTTCGGTGCCGGCCGGTACGCCGGTGCGCGCCGCGGAACGGAGTCCCGGGCATGTCGCAGGAATCCTGGAATGAGTACAAGCCGGGGCAGCCCTTTCCCGGGGTGATCGGGCGGACGACGGACGAGTCGAGTCCGGCGTGGCCGCAGTCGGTGCGGGCGATGCCGGGCGCGCCGAACGTGCTGCTGATCGTGTTGGACGACACCGGATACGGGCAGCTGGGGTGCTACGGAAGCCCGATCGAGACGCCGAACCTGGACGCGCTCGCAGCGGGCGGGCTGCTGTACTCCAACATGCACACCACCGCGCTGTGCTCGCCCTCCCGTTCGTGCATCGTGACCGGTCGCAACCACCATGCGAACGGAATGGCGGCGATCACGGAGGTCGCCACCGGGTATCCGGGCTACAACGGGCAGGTGCCGTTCGAGAACGGCTTCCTGTCCGAGATGCTCCTGCAGCAGGGCTACAACACGTACATGGTCGGCAAGTGGCACCTGGTGCCCTCCGAGCACGAGTCGGCGGCCGGGCCGTACGACCGGTGGCCGCTGGGGCGGGGCTTCGAGCGGTTCTACGGCTTCCTCGGCGGGGACAGCAGCCAGTGGTACCCGGACCTGGTGTACGACAACCACCAGGTCGAACCGCCGGCGACCCCCGAGCAGGGCTACCACCTGACCGAGGACCTGGCCCAGCGGGCGATGTCGTTCATCGCGGACGCCAAGCAGGTCGCCCCGGACAAGCCCTTCCACCTGCACTTGTGCCCCGGCGCAACGCACGCCCCGCACCATGTCCCGAAGGAGTGGGCTGACCGGTACCGGGGCCGGTTCGACGACGGCTGGGACGCCTACCGCGACCGCACCTTCGACCGGCAGAAGCAGCTGGGCATCGTGCCGCCGGATGCGCAGCTGTCCCCGCACGACCCGGACGTGCCGGCCTGGGAGTCGCTGACGCCCGACGCGCGGCGGCTGGCCGCGCGGATGATGGAGGTCTATGCCGGGTTCCTCTCCCACACCGACCACCACATCGGGCGGTTGCTGGACTTCCTGAAGGAGACCGGCGAGTTCGACAACACGCTGATCATGGTGGTCTCCGACAACGGGGCGAGCGCCGAGGGCGGGGTCACCGGCACCACCAACGAGCTGCAGTTCTTCAACAACGCGCCCGAGCCGCTGGAGGAGAGCCTGGCCCGGATCGACGAGCTCGGCGGGCCGACCACGTTCAACCACTACCCGTGGGGCTGGACCTGGGCCGGCAACACCCCCTTCAGGCGGTGGAAGCGGGAAACCTACCGCGGCGGTGTCAGCGACCCCTTCCTGGTCCACTGGCCCGCCGGCATCCGGGCCCGCGGTGAGATCCGCCACCAGTTCGCGCACATCATCGACATGGTCCCCACCGTCCTCGACGTGCTCGGCATCGAACCGCCGGCCACCATCCGCGGCGTCACCCAGTCACCCCTGCACGGCGTCAGCTTCGCCCACACCTTCGACGACGCGATCGCCCCCACCCGCCACCGCACCCAGTACTACGAGATGCTCGGCCACCGGGCGATCGACCACAACGGCTGGCGCGCCGTCTGCCCCTGGCCCGGCCCCAATTTCACTGAAGCCGCGCGGCCGTTCGGCACCCCGATCACCATGGCGGACCTGGACGACCTCGACGCCCACCACTGGGAGCTCTACCACGTCGAGAAGGACATCGCCGAGACCAGGAACCTCGCCGAAGAGCACCGCAGCAAACTGATCGAGATGATCGCCCAGTGGTACGTCGAGGCCGGCCGGTACAATGTGCTGCCCATCGACGGCAGCGTCCTGCAGCGGATGATGGCCGAACGCCCGCAGATCACCGCGGCCCGGACCAGCTACACCTTCCGCCCCGGCACCCAGGTCCTGCCCGCCGCCGTCGCCCCCCGCGTCCTCAACCGCCCGCACAGCGTCACCGCCGACGTCGAGATCCCGCCGGGCGGCGCCGAAGGCGTCCTGCTCTGCCAGGGCACCAACTCCGGCGGCTGGACCCTGTACGTCAAGGACAACCACCTGCACTACGCTCACAACTACGTCCACCGCACCCTGTACCACGTGGCTTCGGCCGAGCCGCTGACCGAGGGCCGGCACTCGCTGCGCTTCGAGTTCGAGCCCACCGGCACCCCGGACATCGCAGCCGGCAAGGGCGCACCCGGCCTGGCCCAGCTGTACGTCGACGGACACCTGGTCGGTGAGACCGAGATGCCATTCACCACGCCGGTCGCCTTCAACCCGGGCGGCATGTGCTGCGGCGCGAACCCCGGCTCGGCCGTCACCCCCGAGTACCGGGCGCCGTTCCGCTTCACCGGCACTCTGCACAGCGTCACCGTTGACATCTCCGGCGACCTCATCGTCGACGCCCCCAGTGAGCTGCGGATGCACATGGCCCGCCAGTAGCCAGGGGCCCGACGCCTCTCTGCTGCGGCCGGAGTACCGTGGGAGGGGTCGGGGCGGTCGCGCCGCACGCGCTGCTCCCAGGCATCCGACCGAAGGACTCGACCGGAGGCCCGGCCTCCAGGAGGAGTACAACCCGTGGCCGTTCGCTTTCCGGCCGCTCACAGCGCCGTCGTGCCGCACGGCACAAGGTGCCATGTACGCGGCCGATAGCTCCCGCCAGAGCCCGGTCGGAGCCGTCGGACGGGTGACGGTGCCGATCCCCGCCGACGGGCCGGGCGAGGTGCTGGTCGGTCTGCGCGGCGGGTCGGAGGCGTTCGCGGCTTGGTCCGGCGGGCCGATCGCGGCCCACACCCGGGTGGTCGTGATCGACACGATCTCCGCCCGGTCGGTACTTGTCGAGCCGCTGCCGCCCTGAACCCGAGGGCCCCGCGGTCTCGTCCATCCTGTTGCAGGTCAGGTGGTTCGTCATGTTGTTCTGGCACGTGCCCGCGCCCAACGAGGCCATGCTCATCTCCGGTTCCAAACGGCAGTCACAGGACACACAGTTCCGGATCGTCACGGGCCACGGAAGCTTCGTCCTTCCCGTCAAGCAGAAGGTCCGCATGCTGTCCCTGGCCCTGCAGGAGTCGGAGATCGCCGAGGACTGCGTCACCCAGCAGGGAATCCAGCTCACCGTCCGCGCGGTCTGCGTCTTCAAGGTCGGCGACGACGCCGTGTCGATCGCCAACGCCGCCCGGCGCTTCCTGTCCGAGCAGAACCAGATGCAGGAACTGGTCGGCCGGATCTTCGCAGGCCACCTACGCTCCATCATCGGCGGGCTGACGGTGGAACAGATCATCCGGGAGCGCAGCCGCGTCGCCCAGGAAGTCATGGCCGGCAGCCACGGCGAGATGGAGAAACTCGGAATCGTGGTGGACGCCCTGCAGATCCAGGAGATCGAGGACGCCACCGGCTACATCAACAACCTCGCCGCGCCGCACGCGGCGGCGGTGGCCAGTCAGGCCCGGATCGCCCAGGCCAAGGCCGACCAGGAGGCGAGCGAACGGGAGCAGCAGGCCGCCGCGCTCAAGGCCGAATACGAGCGGGACACCGCTATCAAGCGCGCCGGCTTTCTCGCGCAGACCGAGCAGTCCAGGGCGCGCGCCGCACAGGCCGGGCCACTCGCCGCGGCACGAGCCACCCAGGAGGTCACCGAGGAACAGACCGCCCTCGCACAACGCAATGCGGCACTCACAGCGCAACGGCTGGAGGCGGAGGTGCGGCGCCCCGCCGACGCCGAGGCCTACCGGAAGCGGACGCTCGCCGAGGCGGACCGTGATCGGGTGAAGTTCGAGGCCGACGCCAGTGCCTACACCGAGCGGACCCTGGCCCAGGCCCAGGCGGACGCCAACGCCGCCCGCGCGGCGTCGCTGCGGGACGGGAACCAGGAGCTGATCGCGGCCAACCGGATCGTGGAGAACCTGCCCGCACTCGCCGACGCGGCGGCCCGGGGCATGGCGGGCGCCGATCTGACTGTCCTGAACGGCACCGACGGGGTGAGCCAGATCGCGGCCGGCATCGCCAGCCAGGGACTGGCCATCCTACGGTCCCTCCAGCACTCCGCGGCGCCCACAGCGACCTCGGCTGGTGCGGTGCCCGGCGCACCCACCGCCGACCCGAACGTCAACGGCCGCCCCACGCCCCGGCTGCCCGACCAGAGCTGACCCGGACGCTGCGGCGCGAGAGTCGTCGGGGCAGCTCCCAGTGAGCCGGCCAGGCTGAGCACGGCCAGCGCGACCGCCTCGGTGCCTGGGACGATGACGAGGCGCTCGAACATGCGCGGGAATCAGGCCGGGCAACGCCGATCAGCCAGCGCGTCCGGCCTTCCGCGGCGGCCGGTGATCCGAACCGTTCCAGCAGGGTCGGCATCGCTGGGTGGTCGAGCCTTGGTCCGAGCACTCGCACCAGGTACGGGGTCTGGGCGAGCAGTCCGCGCAGCCGGTTGGATGCGGGTCGCCTGAACCAGTACCTCATGATCGTCAAGGCGAAGGGCGCAGGCGGGCGCTTCTTCCGGTCGTTCACGGCCTCCAGCCCGAACGGTCCGTGGACCCTCCAGGCCGGCAGCGAGAGCGCCCCTTTCGCGGGCAAGGCCAACAGCGGTGCCACCTGGACCAACGACATCAGCCACGGTGACCTGGTCCGCACCAACCCCGACCAGACCATGACCATCGACCCCTGCAGTTCCTCTACCAGGGCAGGGACCCCAACGCGACCAGCCCCGACTACCTGAAGCTGCCGTACCGGCCGGGCCTGCTGACCCTGCAGCGCTGACCCGCTACCCACCCAGCCGAAGAACCCCAGCCGCCCGCCAGCTGGGGTTCTTCGCTGTCGTGGACCATGGACCGCCGCACAGCTCCACCGGCCACCCGCCTGCAACCGCCGGCACTGAGCGTTTTCAGCGCAGGCACCGATCGGGTGACGGCTTGGGTGGCGTCGGCAGGCAGCGAAACGAGCGAGGCTCCCCGGCGGTGCGCCAGTCCGCTGACAATCGGGCAGAGCGGCCCAGAACGTCCGCCCAGTCGGACGCTCTGCCAAGGCTCAGTCGAGGCTTCTGTCAGGTCGGGTGTAGAAGGACTCGACGCCCCGCCAGGGCGAGGGGCCGCCCAGTGATCGGTCCAGGCGCCGCTGGGACGGGGCAAGGGAACAGCGGGCCGCATTGACGAAGCTCAGGTGGGCCTCACCCAGCGCGGTATGAATCGGCCGCAGTTCTTCGAGGTCGGTCGGCTGACGACCATGGAAGAGGATGGTGAAGCCTCCAGGATCTCGCAGACCCGCTCGGCTGCTGCGCTGGTCGCCGGGTCGGCAACGAGGCTGACCGAGTGCTGGGCGGCCACGAACGGCACCCAGTCGACGGCGGGCCTGCGCTCGTCGAGGAATGCCTCGCGCAGTTCCGCCTCCACAGCCCCGAACGCCTGCAGGAACTTCTCGTAGGCGGCGGTCTGCGTCCCCTGCAGCTATTGCTGGTGCTGGCCGCGACGCCCGACGACACCGCCGGCGATGACGCCCACGACCGTTGCGGTGACACCACCTGCGGTGGATATCAGCAGATCCCACGAGACAGTCAAGCCAGGTCTCCTCACGATGGATGAGTGGGGCGCCCACCGACAGCCCTGCGCTGAACGAAGCTGACGGAATGAACGTCAATTCTTGCCCAGTGGAGAACATCTCAGGCTGGTGCGGGCACGCCCGCTACGGCTGCGTTGTCGTAGGCCGCAGCAGTCACGCGAACGACGGCCACCTGGCGGCCGCCCACTCCCGCCAACCTACCCAGTCGGGCGGCGGGCCGGCGGTCCCGCGGCCCTCCAGCTCCGCCGCGTCGGGCTCCTCAAAATGCGCCCGCCCATGCAGGATGTCAGCCTCCGACATCGGCAACGTTTCCTCTGGGGCGGTCGCCCAGCGATGAGCGATACGGGCGCGCTGGGTCTCATCGTCCACCGGCAGGTAGACCATGCGGAAGCACGCCTCCTCGGCCTCCACCAACCAGCGGATCGCAGACCGTTCGTCCCGTGACCAGCATCCGTAGTCCACGACGACATTGGTGCCCAGTTTGACCGCCTCCAAGGCGAGCCAGAGCATGCGCCCCTCCAACACGTCGCGCTTCCCGTCCGCCTCCGCCTCGCCGAACAGGGGAATCATCCAATCATCGGGCGTCAGGCGCAGCGCGCCGTGCTCCGCGGCGAGCTGCCGAGCCCGCGTGGTCTTTCCGGCTCCTGGCAGGCCGACCATCAGGAACAACGTGGTCACACCCAGATCGTGGCAGGGAAGCCAATCAGACGACCACCGCTTTATCTGCCTGCCCGATCTTGGGCTGAGCCGCAGGCGGATGAAGGCCACGGTGACAGTGCATGGAAAACGTAGGCCGCACAGGACACGTCGCATCGGAGGCTCGACTACGTGCCTTACATCCCTGGCAACTCCAAATGCCCCGCTGACCTGCTCAAATAATCTAGGAACCCCAGATAACTCGTCGTGGCGGGACTCGGCCCGGCCACGGGTGAGTAGGGGCACCCGTGGCCGGGCCGAGGTGGGAGTGGTGGGTTGCGCCGCCACCCTCCGCGGTCCTGACAGTACGGCGCCTGGCCGCGGACCGGGACCTGAGCGCGCCCTGCGCCCGACCGATTCACTCCTTGGTGGCGGCCGCCACGGTCCCGGCCGCATGGCCTCCCTGGTGGTCAGGCGCAGGCGTTCGGCCAGAGTTCGGGGACCCGGTCCTCGTCCCGGGCCGCCTTGGGCCAGCGCTCGCGTGAATGAGGCGCACCGCCCTACGTTGTAGGTCAACTCCGTGTCGACCTTGATGAGCGGAGGCGGATTCTGGTCCTCCTGCTGCTGCGGGTGCAGCCAGTACCCGTAGAAGTCGCCGTCCTCGTCCTGGGCTACGACCTTCAGGTACACGGCCATCTGCTCGGCTGCCGCATAGTTGGCCATGATGTCAGGATCGGTGCGCTCTGAGGTTGCTCCCGGGGAGTGGACACCGGTTCATGCCGCGACGAGTGTCAGCGTACGCGTTGTGGTGAGGTGCCGCTCGAACTCGATCGGAGTGCGGTAGCCGAGGCTGGAGTGCCGTCGGCGCCGGTTGTAGTACGAGAGCCAGCGGAACAGCTCCAG
>NZ_JBFBJY010000136.1:0-12473 GCF_040702125.1 Kitasatospora sp. NPDC085895
CTTCGACCGTCTGTGCGCCGCCAGGGACTCGAACCCCGGACCCGCTGATTAAGAGTCAGCTGCTCTAACCAACTGAGCTAGCGGCGCCTGCTGACCTGCGGAACACTACACGCCGCGGCGGGCGGAACGGAAATCGTGACGGCTCGGTCACCGGGTGTCGCATCCGGCCGCCCCGGTGGCCCCTGCGGCGACCCGGCGGAGCGCGTACGGTGGCGACCGCGCGCCGGCAGGCAGCGCGGTGATCGCGAGGCGGCCGCGGCGCCCGGGGCCGTGCGGAGAGACCGCCCCCGTGTACCGACCTCCGCCTTGACCTTCCGCGTTGCCCGCAGACCGCCCATGTCGTCGTTCCAGTCGCCAGGGAATCTAGCGGGCGAACCGGAAGGGGACGGGACACCTCGACGGGCACACGCCGCGCCGAGTCGCCCTGTCACCCGGTTCGCGCACTCCGCCGTCAGCCGGGGGTTGACGGCGGAGTGGCCGGCGGCACCGCCGCCCCGGATGCGTGCGCACGGCCTGCGGGAATGCCAGGATCACGGGGCAGAGCCCGGTCCGAACCCCCCGAAGGCGGCACCATGACCAGCGAAGCGGACCTGCCGCCGACCGCGGCGGCCGGCACCCCCGCCCACCTCCAGCACGCCCGTCCGGTGCGGCGGATGGCCCCGCGCTCGCGCAGCGAACCGCACCGCACGGCCACCCCGCTGGAGCTCTTCTTCGACCTCTGCTTCGTGGTCGCCGTCGCCCAGGCCGGGGTGCAGCTCGCGCACGCCCTCGCCGAGGGCCACGCCGCCACCGGCGTCCCGCGCTACCTGTTCGTCTTCTTCGCGATCTGGTGGGCCTGGATGAACTTCACCTGGTTCGCCTCCGCGTACGACGTCGACGACGTCCCGTACCGGCTCACCACCCTGGTGCAGATCACCGGCGTGCTGGTGCTCGCGGCCGGCGTGCCCCGGATGTTCCAGGACCAGGACCTGGTGCTCTCGGTGGTCGGCTACGTGCTGATGCGCTTCGCCATGGTCACCCAGTGGCTGCGCGCCGCCGCCTGCGAGACCGGCGCGGCCCGCACCGTCGCCCTGCGCTACGCCCTCGGCATCACCCTCTGCCAGATCGGTTGGGGGCTGATCCTGCTCGTCCCGCACGCCGCCTACCCGTACGTCATCCCGCTCGGAATCCTGGCCGAGCTGGCGGTGCCGGTGCTGGCCGAACGCAGTGCCCAGACCACCTGGCACCCGCACCACATCGCCGAGCGGTACGGCCTGTTCACCCTGATCGTGCTCGGCGAGACGGTGGCCGCCGCCACCCTCGCCGTGCAGACCGCCCTGGACGAGCACGAGGCGATCGGCGACCTCCTGCCGATCGCCGCGGGCGGCGTGCTGCTCTGCTTCGCCGCCTGGTGGATCTATTTCGCCGAACCCGTCCACGGCCGGCTCCGCTCCAACCGGCAGGCCTTCCTCTGGGGCTACGGGCACTACCTGGTGCTCGGCTCGGCGGCCGCGATCGGGGCGGGCCTGGAGGTGACGGTGGAGTTCTCCGTGCACCAGGCGCACATCGGGGCGGTGGCCGCCGCGGCGGCGGTGACCGTGCCGGCCGCGCTCTACCTGTTCACCGTCTGGCTGCTGCAGTCCCGGCACTTCAAGCAGGGCGCCGAACAGGCGGTGCTGCCGGCCGCCGCGGTCGCCGTGCTGGCCTGCACCGCGCTCGGCCGGGACGCCGTCCTGGCGGCCGGCCTGGTCGCCGCCGCCACGGTGGCCGCCGGCATCGTCCTGCGCGCCCGCCGCCTGAACCAGCGGGCCGCCTGAACCTCCTGGCCGCCTGAGGCCCGCCGGGCCGCCACCGGGCCGCGGGTTGTCGGTGGCGGCTGCCACGATGACGGCAGCAGCCCGTCCCCGCACAGATCGGCCCCGCCATGCCAGCCGTTCCCGAGCAGCTCGCCGACCTCCCCTACGCCGAGCTGCTGAGCCCGCACACCGGCCGGTTGTACGGCGACGAGCGCTACGACACCGTGCACTTCGACGGCGGCACGTACGAGGGCCGGGCGCTCGGCGCGGGTTTCCTGGAGTGCGCCTTCACCGGGGTCGAGCTGGACGGCACCGGTCTGCGCACCGCCCGGTTCAACGAGGTCTGGCTGCAGGGCTGCCGCCTGGTCGGCGCCGACCTCGCCGAGAGCGAGTGGCAGGACGCGACGCTCCTCGGTTCGGTGCTCGCCGGGATCTCCTGGTACGGCTCGGCGCTGCGCCGGGTGGTGCTGCGCGGCTGCAAGCTGGAGGCGGTCAACCTGCGCGGCGCCGTGCTGCGGGACGTCGTCTTCGAGGACTGCCTGCTGCGCGACGTCGACCTCGGCGAGGCGAAGCTGACCTCGGTCTCGGTGCCGGGCTCCACCCTGGACGGGGTCCGGTTCGCCGGCGCCCGGATGGAGAAGGTGGACCTGCGCGGCGCGGCGAAGCTGGGCCTGCCCGACGCCCACCTCGGGCTCTCCGGCGCCGTCCTGAACACCGGCCAGCTGTTCGAGTTGGCCCCGCTCTTCGCCCGGGCCCTCGGCATCACCGTCAAGGACTGACCCGCAAGGGCCGACCGGCAAGGACCGACCGGTCCGCTCCGGCCGGGTCAGAGCGCGGCGAGCGCCTCGGCGACCGTCCGGTCGCCCGCCATCAGCTCCAGCGTCCGCCCGACCGCCGGTGCGGGTTCGGTGAGCAGGGCGGCCAGCACCGCCGCCACGTCGGCCCGCGGCACCGGGCCGCGTCCGACGGCGTCGCCGAGTCGGACGAGGCCGGTGGGCGGTGCGTCGGTGAGCGGGCCGGGCCGCAGCACCGTCCAGTCCAGTGCGGTGCGTCGCCGCAGGTCGTCGTCGGCGGCGCCCTTGGCGCGCAGGTAGGCGCCGAAGACCGGGTCGGAGCCGTCCGGAGCGGCGGCGTCCGCGCCGATCGAGGAGATCATCAGGTAGCGGCGGACGTGGGCGAGTTCGGCGGCGTCGGCGAGCAGGGCGGCGCCCGCGCGGTCGACGGTGTCCTTGCGGGCGGCGCCGCTGCCCGGCCCGGCTCCGGCCGCGAACACCACGGCGTCGGCGCCGTCCAGGACGGCGGCGAGCGCCTTCGGGTCCGTGGCCTCCAGGTCGAGGACGACCGGTTCGGCGCCGCGCTGCCGCAGGTCGTCGGCGTGCTCGGCGCGCCGGACGAGTCCGACGGGGGTGTCCCCGCGGTCGGCGAGCAGCTGCTCCAGGTGCAGGGCGATCTGTCCGTGTCCACCGGCGATGACGATGCGCATGCCCGCCACGCTATCCCCGTTCACCGTCCGGTCGCCGGGCGACGCGACGGCGAACAGTCCGTCAAAGTTCGCTCCCGGGCATGGCCATGGCGCCCCGCTCTGCGTGACGATTCTCCGCGACCGATGGCACGGCAACGTGTTCATACAACATCACCGGACATCATCACCGAAGGGACGGCGGCCCGATGGCTGAGCTGAGTCGCAGGAAGTTCATGGCGCTGTCGGCGAGCGCCGCGGCGGGAGCCGCGGTGGCCTCCACCGCACTGGGCGGCACCACCCGGGCCTCGGCGGCCGGCCTCAGCACGACCGGCACGATCGCCGACGCCCGGCACGTCGTGATCCTCATGCAGGAGAACCGCAGCTTCGACCACTACTTCGGCATGCTGAAGGGCGTCCGCGGATTCGCCGACCGCAGCGCCATCCAGATCGCCGGCGGCTACAGCGTCTTCAACCAGCCGAACGGGCTGGGCCGCCAGTACCCGTGGCAGTTCAGCGCCACCAAGCCGGCCGGCGGCGCGGACCCGGAGCGCCTCGCCCAGTGCAACGGCGACCTGTCGCACGCCTGGTCCGACCAGCACAAGGCGTGGAACGGCGGCAAGCTCGACTCCTGGGTCTCCGCCAAGGGCAACGTCCGCACGCTGGGCCACCTGACCCGTGCCGACATCCCCTTCCACTACGCGCTGGCCGACAACTGGACGGTCAACGACGCGTACTTCTGCTCGGTGCTGAGCGCCACCGGCCCCAACCGCACCTACCACTGGTCCGGCCAGATCGACCCGGCCGGCACCGCGGGCGGCCCGGCCTACGACGGCGGCGACGAGTCCGGCCTGCGCTGGCAGACCTACGCCGAGGCGCTGGAGGCGGCCGGCGTGAGCTGGAAGGTCTACCAGAACGCCGCCGACAACTACGGCGACAACGCCCTCGCCTACTTCACCCAGTTCAGCTCCGCCCCGGCGGGCAGCCCGCTCGCGGTCAAGGGCATGGGCTCGGTGCCGAAGAGGACCGGGAGGACGCCCGACGACATCGCCGCGGCGATCCGTGCCGACGTGGTGGCCGGCACCCTGCCGCAGGTGTCCTGGATCGTCCCCGACCAGGCCTCCTCCGAGCACCCGTACGCCACCCCGGCCGACGGCGCGCACTTCGTCCACATGGTGATGGACGCGCTCAACGCGGACCCGGACGTCTTCGACTCCACCGTCCTCTTCCTCAACTACGACGAGAACGACGGCTTCTTCGACCACGTCCCGCCGCCGGCGGCCCCGGCCGGCACGGCCGGCGAGTTCTACAACGGCACCAACATCGGCCTCGGCTTCCGCGTCCCGCTGATCGCGATATCCCCGTGGACCCGCGGCGGCTGGGTCAGCTCCGAGGTCTCCGACCACACCTCGGTGCTGCGCTTCCTGGAGAGGTGGACGGCCGCCATCGGCAGGCCCGCCACCTGCCCCAACATCAGCGCCTGGCGGCGCAAGGTCTGCGGCGACCTCACCGGCATGTTCGACTTCGCCAACCCGGTGTACGGGCTGCCCGCACTGCCCAACACCGACGCCACCATCGGCCTGGCCGCCTGTGGCCCGCTGCCCAACCCGGCGCCGGTCGACAACAAGCTGCCCCAGCAGGAGCCCGGCACCCGCCCGGCCCGCGCGCTGCCCTACCAGCCGAACGCCAACCTCGACCACCTGGAGTTCGGCTCCGGCGGTGTGATGAAGGTCTGGATCGCGATGGCCAACCAGGGCGCCACCGGCGCCGCGCACCTCGCGGCCTACGCCAACGCCTACCGCAGCGGCGGCCCCTGGCAGTACACCGTCGACGGCGGCGGCTCCACCAGCGACTTCTTCAACTGCGGCACCGGCTTCGGCGGCGGTCCGTACGACCTGAGCGTGGTCGGCCCGAACCGCTTCCTGCGCCGCTTCAAGGGCGACGCCACCAAGCCCGGCAAGCTGGTCTCGGTCACCGCCTCGTACGCGAACGCCCCGACCACCGGAAAGCTGGCGCTCTGGTTCGCCTTCGCCAACACCGGCACGGCGGCGGTCACCTTCACCGTCACCTCCACCAACTACCGCACCGACGGTCCGTGGACGTACACCGTCCCGGCCGGCGGCACCGCCTCGGACTTCTTCAACGCGGTGGCCTACAACAACGGCTGGTACGACTTCACGGTGACGGTGGACTCGGACCCGACCTGGTCGCAGCGGTTCACCGGGCACCTGGAGACCGGCGCCGCCAGCGTCTCCGGCTGAGCCGGACGGGGGACGCCCGCCCGCGCCGCCGCCCGCGGTGCGGGCGTCCCCGGTGGCATGCCCCGCGGCGTAGTGTGACAGTGAGGGGGCCCGGGTCGGACTGCACGCGAGGAGGAAGACATGGGCATCTTCGACAGGTTCCGGCACAAGGCGCACGAGTCGGGCGACCCGGCCGGGCGCGCGGCACTCGCCCACGACGAGGCGGCCGACGCCTTCGGCGACACCGCCGAGAAGAGCCGCATGGACGCCCAGCACCAGGCCGAGCAGCGGGAAGAGGACCGCCGGGCCGCGGCCGACATGACCGCCGAGGGCGATCCCTGGGACTGACCGACCCGACCACAGGCCCGATCGCGAACACCGATCCGCACGCCGAGGGGCCCGGCCGCCGGCCGGGCCCCTCGGCGTGCGGTTCCGCGCGGCCCGTCAGGCGCGCGGCGGCAGCGGCGGGCGCCGCAGGTCGGGCCGGGGCGTGTCCCCCGGCGGCGGCACCGCCGCGTGCTGCTCCGCCAGCAGTTCCATGGCGAGTTCCACCGCGGCCGCCAGGTCGGTGTGCTCCCCGCGGGCCCAGCTGTGCGGGGTGCGCAGCACCTCCACGTCCGGTTCGACGCCGCGGTTCTCCACGGACCAGCCGATGCCCTCGGTGAACCAGGACGCGTTCTTGGGCACCGAGATCTGGGTGCCGTCGCCGAGCACGTGCCGGCCGGTCATCCCCACCACGCCGCCCCAGGTGCGGGTGCCGACCACCGGGCCGAGCCCGAGCAGCTTGATGGCGGCGATGATCACGTCGCCGTCCGAGCTGGTGGCGTGGTCGGCGAGGGCGACCAGCGGACCGCGCGGCGCGTCCCTGGGCCAGCGCACCGGGTGCCGTCCGCGGGTGAAGTCCCAGGCCAGCACCCTGCGGTTGAGCTTCTCCAGGACCAGTTCGGAGACGTTGCCGCCGGCGTTGCCGCGGACGTCCAGGATCACGGCGGGCTTGGCCAGTTCGCTGCGCAGGTCGCGGTTGAACTGGGCCCAGCCGGAGCCGCCGAGGTCCGGGATGTGCAGGTAGCCGCACCGGCCGTCGCTGAACTCGCGGACCAGCTTGCGGCGCTTGCCGACCCAGTCCTGGTAGCGGATCGGCCGTTCGTCGGTGAGCGGGGTGACGGCGATCCGCCGGATCCGCCCGGAGTCCTTGCAGCGCAGGGTGAGTTCGACGGTGGTGCCGCCGGTGCCGGCCAGCAGCGGGGCCGGGCCGCGGACCGGGTCCGGCGGGCGGCCGTCGACGGCGATCAGCTCGTCGCCGTCCTGGAGGCCGAAGCCGGCCAGCGGTGCCCGGGCCCGCGGGTCGGAGGACTCCCCGGGCAGGATCCGGTCGACCAGCCAGCGGCCGTCCGGGTCGCGGTGCGCGTTGGCGCCGAGCAGGCCGAGCGGCTGCTGGAGCAGCTGCGGGCCCTCGCCGCGGCGCGAGGGCGTGACGTAGGCGTGCGAGGTGCCGAGTTCGCCGAGCAGCTCGCGCAGCAGGTCGGCGAAGTCGTCGGGGCCGGCGATCCGCTCCAGCAGCGGCTCGTACTGGGCGACCAGCTCGGGCCAGTCCAGGCCGCACATGTCCTCGTCCCAGAACTGGTCGCGGACGATCCGGGCGGCCTCGTGGTACGCCTGCCGCCACTCCGCCGCGGGGTGCACGACGTGGGTGATCCGCCGCAGGTCGACGGTGATCGGGGAGCCCACCGGCAGCGGGTGCAGCTTGAGCGTGCCGGCGGAGTACACCAGGACGGAGCCGCCGTCGCCGGAGACCGAGAAGCCGTCCAGCTGGTCGGCGACGGTCGAGCGGCTGCCGTGGGCGAGGTCGAAGTACTCCAGCGAGGGCTTGCCGGAGGTGTCGGTGGGGCTGGCGAAGGTCTGGCCGAGGGCGCCGGAGATCGGCCAGCGCAGCCAGAGCACCCCGCCGCGGACGGGCGCGGTCGCCGAGTACTTGGACGCGGTGACCGGGAAGGGCACCAGCCGCTTGGTGAGGCCGTCCTGGTCGACGGTGACGGTGCCGTCGCCGGTGGCCTCGTCCGGGTCCAGCCCGACCGCCGGACGGCCCTCCACCGGGGCGGCGAACGGGGACGGGGTACCCGCGGAGAGCGGGACGAGGTACGGGCGGCAGCCGAGCGGGAAGGACATGTCGCCGGTGTGCACGTCGTGCACCGGGTCGAAGCCGCGCCAGGACAGGAAGACCAGGAAGCGGCCGTCCCGGGTGAAGACGGGGTGCTCGTCCTCGAACCGGCCGCCGGTGACGTCCACGATCCGCTCCGCGGCGTCCACCCGGGTCAGCCGGATCGCCCGCAGCGACCGTCCGGCGACCGGCTGCGACCAGGTGAGCCACTGCGAGTCGGGGGAGAAGGCGGGGCTGCTGACCGGCCCGTACTGCGAGGACGCCACCTCGCGGACCTCGCCGTCCTCGGTGGCGACCAGCAGCAGCCGCCCGTCGGAGGCGGCCACCGCCAGATGGCGCCCGTCGGGGGCGGCGGACAGCTCCTGGACGTGCCCGATCCGGCCCGCGGCGATCCGGCGGGACGGGCCGCCGTCGCTGCCGCGCGAGGGCAGCGCGGCGATCTCCACGGCGTCCTCGCCCTCCGCGTCGGTGACCCAGGCGACGTGGCCGCCGAACGCCGGCAGCACCGGCAGCCGGGAGCGCACCCCCGGGGTGTCGGCGAGCACCCGGGCCGGGCCCTCGCGGTGGGTGAGCCAGTACAGGCTGCCGCGGACGTTGACCACCCCGGCCCGACCGGTCGGGTCGCAGACGAGGTCCTTCACGTTCAGCGCCGCCGACACCTGGTAGGGGCGCCGGCCGGCCCGGGAGCCGCCGAGCGGCACCTCCAGGCGGCGCGGGGCGGGGGAGTCCAGGCCGTCCAGCAGCCAGAGGTCGCCGGCGTGCTGGTAGACGATCCGGGTGCCGTCGGAGGCCGCCTCGCGGGCGTAGTAGGAGGCGTGGTCGGTGTGCCGGCGCAGGTCGGAGCCGTCGGGGCGGCAGGAGTACAGGTTGCCGACGCCCTCGTGGTCGGAGAGGAAGGCGATCCGCGGGTCGTCCGGTTCGCCGACCGGCATCGGTGAGGCGAGGTGCCCGGTGTGGCCGGGCAGCAGCTCGCCGTGGTCGAGCCAGAGCCGGCCGGTGGCGCCGCCGCGGTAGCGCTTCCAGGAGGCCGGGCCGTGCGGGGCGGCCGAGGTCAGCAGCACGGTGTGCTCCAGCCCGACCTGGGCGTCGTTGACCGGCCCCCAGGGCATCCGGCGGCCGGGCGCGCCGTCCGGCGGCAGCGCGTACGCCCAGGTGTAGTGGGCGAACGGCTCGTGGTACGAGGTCACGGCGAGGACCTGGCCGTTGGGCAGCCAGCCGCGGACCCGGGTGTCGTGGCTGCCCCAGAAGGTGAGCCGGACGGCCTCGCCGCCGTCCACCGGGGCCGTCCACACCTCGGGGGTCAGCGCCTGCCAGCTGGTCCAGGCGGCGGTGCGGCCGTCGGGGGAGAGCCGCGGGTTGCTGACCCGGACGCGGTCGCAGCTCACCCGCCAGGCGCGTCCGACGGTGCCGTCCGGGTGCAGCGGCGCCACCCACACGTCGTCCTCCGCGGTGAAGGCGAGCAGATCACCGCGAATGTGGGGGTACCTGAGATATCCGGACACTTCTCCATGGTTCGGCGGCCTCGGGGGCCGCGCAACCCGCCGCCCTACTCGGCCTGCGACGGCGGGCCCTGACGGTGCGCCGACTCCATTGACAGGGCCGCGGGAATTCCGCTTCAGTGGTCTAGTCCAAGTGTGGTCCAGTCCAATGCGGCGTCCCCTGCCGCGGCCGCCGCACGCCCGGCCGGCCCCCACCGCGCCCGGACACCCCCATGTCTCACGGCTGTCCCACGGCAGGAGCATCCCCCACATGCGCGCTACCCCGAGACCCTCCCACGCCGCACCGCCCGGCCGCCGCGTGCTCGCCGCGGCCACCGCCTGGACGGTCGCCGCGGCCGGTGCCGTCGCGCTGACCGTCGGCCTCGCCAACTCCGCCAGCGCCGGCGAGTTCCTGGCCAACGGCGGCTTCGAGAGCGGTTCGCCGGCCCCGTTCAGCTGCACCGGCGGCACCGGCAGCGTCGTCACCGGCCAGTCCCACACCGGCAGTTACGCCCTCGCCGGAGCCGCCTCGGCGAGCGACAACGCCCGGTGCACGCAGACCGTCGCAGTCTCCCCCAACACCGCGTACACGCTCTCCGCCTGGGTCAAGGGCGCCTACGTGTACCTCGGCGTCGACGGCGGAGCCTCCACCTGGACGCCGAGCACCGGCGGCGCCTACCAGAAGCTGACCGTCAGCTTCACCACCGGCGCGAGCCAGACCAGCGCCACCGTCTTCACCCACGGCTGGTACGGCCAGGGCACCTACTGGGCCGACGACATCTCGCTGGACGGCCCGGGCGCGCCCTCGCAGCCGCCCACGTCCCAGCCCCCGACCTCGCAGCCGCCCACTTCGCAGCCCCCGACGTCCCAGCCGCCCACGTCCCAGCCCCCGACCTCGCAGCCGCCGACCACCCAGCCGCCCGGCGGCGGGCTGCCCGCGCACGCACTGGTCGGCTACCTGCACGCGAGCTTCGCCAACGGTGCCGGCTACACCCGGATGGCGGACGTCCCGGCCTCCTGGGACGTCATCAACCTGTCCTTCGGCGAGCCCACCTCGGTGACCTCCGGCGACATCCGCTTCAACCGCTGCCCGGCCACCGAGTGCCCGACCGTCGAGTCCGACGCCGACTTCAAGGCGGCCATCGCCGCCAAGCGCGCCCAGGGTAAGAAGGTGCTGATCTCGATCGGCGGCCAGAACGGCCAGGTCCAGCTCACCACCACCGCCGCCCGCGACGCCTTCGTCTCCTCGGTCTCCGCGATCATCGACAAGTGGGGGCTGGACGGCCTCGACATCGACTTCGAGGGCCACTCGCTCTCCCTCAACACCGGCGACACCGACTTCAAGAACCCCACCACCCCGGTGGTGGTCAACCTGATCTCGGCGCTGAAGACGCTCAAGGCCAAGTACGGCTCCGGCTTCGTGCTGACCATGGCCCCGGAGACCTTCTTCGTCCAACTCGGCTACCAGTACTACGGCTCCGGCCCCTGGGGCGGCCAGGACCCGCGGGCCGGCGCCTACCTGCCGGTCATCCACGCGATGCGCAACGACCTGACCCTGCTGCACGTCCAGGACTACAACTCCGGCTCCATCATGGGCCTGGACAACCAGTACCACTCCATGGGCGGCGCGGACTTCCACGTCGCGATGACCGACATGCTGCTCAAGGGCTTCCCGGTGGCCGGCAACACGGCGAACGTGTTCCCGCCGCTGGCCGCCTCGCAGGTCGCCATCGGCATGCCCGCCACCACCAACGCCGGCAACGGCTACGTCGCCCCGGCCGAGGTGAACAAGGCGCTGGACTGCCTCACCAAGACGGTCAACTGCGGCAGCTACGTCCCGCGCAGCGGGGCGCAGCCGAACCTGCGCGGTCTGATGACCTGGTCGATCAACTGGGACCGCTTCGGCGGGCAGGAGTTCTCCAAGAACTTCGACGCCTACTTCGGCTGACCCGCGCCCACCGGCCCCGGGCGGACCTCCCGCCCGGGGCCGGTGTCGTTGACGCCCCCGCGGCGGCGGCCGATCATGGGGGCAGCCCGACCACCAGCAGGGAGAGCCCATGACCGGCCCGCTCGTCCTCGGTCTCGACGCCGGCGGCACCGGCAGCCGGGCGGTCGTCGCCGACCTGCACGGCCGGGTCCTCGGCCGGGCCCGCGGCGAGGGCGCCAACCCGGTCGCGCACGGCCGGGCCGCCGCCGCCCGGGCGGTCGGCGCCACCGTGCGGGCCGCACTCGCCGACCTGGACCCCTCCGAGGTCGCGGCCGGCGTGGTCGGCCTGGCCGGTGCCCTGGTCGCCGAACCAGGACTCGACGGGCTCTGGCCCGAGCTCGGACTCTCCGTCACCCCCCGCACCACCAGCGACCTCGCGCTCGCCTACACCGCCGGCACCGGCAGCCCGGACGGCACCGTGCTGATCGGCGGCACCGGCGCGGTCGCCGCCGAGGTGCGCGACCACGTGCCCGTCCGGCTCGCCGACGGCCACGGCTGGCTGCTCGGCGACCTCGGCTCCGGCCAGTGGCTCGGTCGGGAGGCCGTCCGCCTCGCGCTCGCCGCCGTCGACGCCGGCCGGCCGCTCACCGGCACCGCGGCGGCCGCCGCCGAGGAACTCGCCGGCCGCTCCGCCGGGGACGGCCTGCGGGCCGCCCTGCTCGGCGCGGTGTACGCGGAGCCGCCCGTCCGGCTGGCCCGGCTCGCCCCGCTGGTGCTGGCCGCGGCCGCCGCCGGCGAGGACGAGGCGCAGCGGCTGGTCGACGAGGCCGCCGGCCATCTGCTGGCCACCCTGGAGACCGTCCGCCCGGCCGGATCGGCCCGGCCGGTGGTGCTGGCCG
This sequence comes from Kitasatospora sp. NPDC085895, assembly GCF_040702125.1. NCBI lineage: Bacteria > Bacillati > Actinomycetota > Actinomycetes > Kitasatosporales > Streptomycetaceae > Kitasatospora > Kitasatospora sp. NPDC085895. Next base: position 11,937 of record NZ_JBFBJY010000136.1, read on the forward strand.
GCGGGGTGCTCGGCCCGGACACCCCCTTGGCGGACGCCGTCCGGGCGGGCGTGGCGGCACGCTGGCCCGCCGCGGAGGTCCGCACCGCGGGCAGCACCGCCGGAGCGGCCGCCTGGCTCGCCGCCCGCACCCTCGGCGCCGCCACCGAAGACCTCCACCGCACCCTGGTAGCCACCGGCACCTAGGCCGTTTCTTTCGGATCTTGCCGGGCGCGCGACGCCGGGCATCTCCCCCAGCCCCGAGGGGGCCGGGAGGTGCCCCCAACCTGGACGCACCGGCGAATCGTCCACGTACGGTCCAGTACGAGGCCGATCCGCCGGCACGCCCAGCCGGGCGCCCACCGCCGCGCGCTGATCCGACAAGGTCCGAAAGAAACGGCCTAGGGATCCGTCTTCACGGGGCGGTCGGGCAGCCGACCAGGGGCCCCGCACCTCTGGAGCGTCCCCGGGAACGCCGAAGGCCCCCCGCTTCCGCGAGGGGCCTTCGACCGTCTGTGCGCCGCCAGGGACTCGAACCCCGGACCCGCTGATTAAGAGT
>NZ_JBFBJY010000137.1:0-12397 GCF_040702125.1 Kitasatospora sp. NPDC085895
TTGGGGGGGGGGGGGGCCCGTGGGGCGCTCGGCCCCCCCGCCGCCCCCCGGCCGGGGGGGGGGGGGCGCCCCCGCCGGGCGGGCCGGTGGCCTGACCTTCGGTCAGGCCGGCCCGGCTTCGCCGGGCCTGGTCGGTCCGCTTCGCTTCCCTCCGGGGCCGCTCCGCTTCGCTCCGGCGGCCCGGGTGGCTGAGCCCTGTTCATGGGTTTGAACTGGTCTTGTGGCTGAGGTCGGGTAGGGCTGACTGGGGGAAGGGTGGCCCGGGGGTGGGCGGGTTGACCGACCGTCGGGGGCTGGATCCGGGCGCGTCCGGCCACTTCCCGGCTGGCCGTCCGGCACGCTGGCTCGTCGAATCACCTGGACACCCTCCCGAGCGTGTATCAAGTGCTGAACGTCAGATGATCCCGCCGCAGAGCCTATGCCCATCCGGCGGTTTCACTGGTTTTCGGCCCAGTCTCCGCGACCCGCATCGTGTATCGGAAAGCGGGTGCCAGGTTTTCCCGTCGGACCGGCTGGGTGGATTCTTGGTCGGCGCGAGTGGAAAAACATCTGCCTCGACTCCACGGATTGTGGTAGATTTTTTCTTGTCGGAAGGGGTTGGCGCCCCGCCCGGCTGATCGGTCACTCACTGAAAGGGAAATGCAATGTCCCAGATTACTTTCGCGTCCGTGTCGTCCTCGCCGGTCTTCTCCGTGCTGGTGGACCCGGACCCGAACCAGATCACGGTGATCGTCCAGGCGTGGGCGTGGGAGGGCAAGGGGGTTGACCTCACCGCGGCCGTGGTCGTCCTGCCGGAGGAGGTGGCCGAGGGCGACCTGGTGATCGGGTACGCCTGGACCGAGGACGGCGAGGACGTCACCGACGCCCGCGCGGCCTACCTGTCCTACGAGTTCCCGTTCACCGCCCGGCCCCGCCCCTACCAGCCCTGCGCGGACTGCGACGCCTGCCACGACCTCAAGTTCGTGCGCTCCTTCGGCCACCCGACCGTCACCCTCGGCGCCGCCGGTGACTCCGGCTTCCAGTGGGACGAGTGCCAGGCTTACGGGCCGCTGGAGCCCGTGCTGATCATCCGCGCCGCCGACCGCACCTGACCGGGCCCCGTGTGGGCGGCCACACCGGCCGCCCACACGGGCACGCGGACGCCGCAGGCGACCGCCCCGCCCTCCAGGAAGGCGCGCAGCGCCGCCGGGCCTGGCGGGCCGCCAGGCCCGGCCTGCAAGCCGCAGGCTTCCGCCCCCGCCGGGGGTTGCGAGCCGCGAAGCGGGGAGCGTGCGGGCCGAAGGCACGCCGCTGTTTCCGGGCCGAAGGCCCGGCACGCACCCGCTCCGCGGGGGAAGAGGGAAAAGCGCCCGCCAGTCCGGGGCGCTGCGCCTGTGCAGCACGCTGCGCCCCGCACGGCGCAGCGGGGCTGGCGGTGAAGTCTGGGGTACGGAGGGCGGGCCGCCCGCCCTGTGGGGCGGTCCCCTTGATGGGGAGTCTGGACTAGGTGCACGACCCGCCGACCGCTGATCGATCCGCAGGTCCTCCGGGCGATGACCTCGCCCCGAAATTCCTGCCTCACTGCTGCTCACCCTAGCCGCCCTGGGCGGCTGGCCCGGACCGCTCCTGGTCCGGGCCAGCTGGCGTTTCCCGGCCGGCCAGCGCGTTGCTGCGCCCTGTGCGGGCGTGGCTTGGTGTGGGGGTGTGGCAGCGTTTCGCTGTCTGCCCGATCACTTGTTGGAGAGACCTGATGATTCCCGCCGGCCGTAGCGCCGTTGATGATGCCCTGGCTGCTGCGTTGTTCGGCTACCAGTCGGCCAGCTACCGCAAGCGCCGGCTGTGGCTGGAGTTCCCGCCCGAGATCCGGCCCTTCCACCGCGCTGGCGCCCGCAAGAGGTTCTACGACCGCGAGCAGCTCGCCGTGCACGCCGAGAACCTCCGTAACGGCACCGAGGTGCCGATCCCGGTGCTTGATGTCGATCCGCGAGACCCTGCACCGGAGCAGCAGAGGCCTGGGGATCTCTTGGATCGGGACGAGGCGTATGAGGCGATTCCGGTGGAATCTCGGCCTGCCATGGCTACCTGGCTGCGGTTTATCGCGCCGCCGAGCGGAGGGGCGACCACGGCCGGGCCGGAGCCGGATTTCATTCTTGATAACACTCGTTTCTGGCGTCGGGACACCATCCTGGAATGGAATTCTCGGCGCAGGATTATTGGCCGCCGGAAGGGTTGATGAGTCTGAATAATTGACGTCATCACGATTGAATCTGCCGGGGGCGGCTTTGAGGTGGCTACTGGTCGGGGTTTCAGGTGAGGTCTGGTAGGCGGTTCTGGCTTTTGTCGCCCGTGCTGGACCACGTGATCGTTCGGCCTGGGTGGGACTCCGTTCGGGCGGGGTTGCCCCAGGGAGCATGGCTGGCTGGGTAGTTGGGCGCGGGTGGCGGTGTCCGACCGGGCTGGGCCCTGGGGGTGTTCCCAAGGTGGCGGGGGTGTGGGCGGGAGCGGCTGCTGCGCGGGAGGGGCTGCTGCACCGGGGTGGGTGGTCAACGGGTACCGCGGGGGCGCGTGGTGGGGGTGCGCCGTTGTCCTGTCTGTTGTTGGTGACGGTGTGGGTGTAGCGCTGGGCGGTGGCGTTGCTGAGGCCGAAGAGGGTTTCCAGGTTGCGGGTGTCGCCGTTGGTGGCTTGGGCCTGGTCGAGGAGGCGGTCGGTTCGCAGGGCGGTGGCGGTGAGGTGGGGGGCGAGCAGGAGTTTGAGCCAGCGGCGGCCGACCGGGCGGGTGCCGTTGGCGTTGCGGGTGTTGAGGAACAGGTGGGGGTTGGCTGTGGCGGGCCAGCGGCGGGTGCGGTGGTCGAGGTAGGCGGCCAGTCGCTCTGCCACGGGGGTGGCCAGGGGGATGGAGCGTGGGCCGAGCTGGAGGCGGCCGGGGTGGAGGTCGGCGAGGCACAGGGTGAGGACCTGGTGGCTGGTCAGGGCGTGGAAGGCGATGAGTGCAGTGGCCAGGGCGCGGGCTGGGTCGGGGTCGTTGAGGGCTTCGCGGATGGGGGCGGGGTCCAGTGGCACGGGGACCTTGGTGCGGATGTATCCGGTTTTGATTCCGCTGGTGGGGTCGGTGGGGATCAGGCTGCGGGCGTGGAGGATGCCGAACAGTGAGCGCAGTGCCCGTCCTGTGTGGGCCTTGGCGGCAGCGGCTGTGGGCAGCGCCTGGAGGGTGTCTTGGTGGGTGATCTCGCGCAGCGAGGTCTTGCCGGCACATGACCAGTGGGTGACCACGGGCAGGACCCAATCCAGGTAGAGGCGGGCGGTGATCGGTGAGCGGGGGCGGCGGCGGGGTGTGCTGGTGCTGCCGTGGAGCAGGATGTCGAGCCAGGTGTGCAGTTCCTCGGCCATCGGGGCGGGCAGGACGGCGAGGCGGGGGCGTGCCCACGCGGCGGTGTCGCGGGTGCGTTGGTCGGCCAGCAGGCCGGCGTCGTCGAGGACGTCCAGGGTGTGTTTGAGGGGCAGGTGGTCGAACTGCAGGAGGACCGGCGCGTCCTCTACGCGGACCTGGCCGCCGGCGTCGCCCTGGAGGCCGAGGAGGACGGCCACGCCGATGCGCACGTCCGCGGTCTGGCGCTTGTGCCACCCCAGGCGTGCGGCGCGCAGCGCGACGGCCTGTTGGGCGCGGGCCAGGGCGGCGGGGTCCGCGCTCTGGGCCAGGGAGAGCGGGGCCTGGTGGTTGATGGTGCGGGCCATTTCGAACAGGACCGGCTGGCAGTGGGTACTGGCCGCGGGGAGACCAGGTACGACGTCGGCTGCGGTGGTGGGCCCAGTCGTGCCGGCCCGCGGGCCGGGCGCGGGCAGAGCGGGCAGGGCGGTCGCGGTGGGTGGGGGCGCAGCGGTTGCTGGGGCCGACGGGCGGCGGCGGCAGAAGAGGTCGGCGATGAATAGCTGGTGGCCGTTGGTGATGCTCTCCTCGAGCGTGACCAGGGGCCCGCGCACGGAGCGGACCAGGGCTGCTTGTTTGCGGCAGGACCGGCATACCCGGTCCCCGTCCAGGATCGACTCCCAGGCGCACACCCGGCACGGGGCCGCGGGACCGGCGTAGGTGTACGTCCACGTCAGACAGCCGTGGCACAGCCACTTCAGGTGCCGGGTGGCGCCCCAGGCCAGGCAGTTTCGGCAGGAGTCCGGTGGTGGGGTTGCGGCGGGATGGCAGCGCCTGCACAGGCCGACGGCGTAGTAGTGGGTGCGGGAGCCGCAGCGCAGGCACGGCGGCGCTTGGACCGGGCCTCCGGGCCAGCAGGTGAAGCAGTACGGGACCCGGGGCATGGCCGTCGGGCGGTCGGCGCAGACCTGGCACAGGGCGGGGCGGGTCATGCCGGCGGCTCCGAACGCCGCACACCACGCGCGGGCGGCCCGCCCCGCACGGGGCCGGAACCCTCGCCGGCTGGTACCTCGTCGGCTCGCGCCTGTCCGGTTCGTGCCTGCCCGGCTGGTGCCTTCTCGGCCCGTCCGACGGCCGCGGGCCCGGGAGCAGCGCCCGCGGGCCCTGGGCCGGCCGCGGACGGCCCCGAGGCGGCTGCCCTGGGGCTGTGCCCTGTGTCCGGCAGCGGGCCGCCTCGTGCCGCCGCAGCCGCCGGCTCGAGCTCGGGCGCGGGCGTGCGGTCCTTGAGCGGGCGGTCGGTCGGCGGCTGCCGACGCGTGACGCCACCAAAGACGCGGCCGGCACCGGGACGGACACGCCCCACACCCGCGCCACCGTTCGCGTCGGCAGCGGCGGCAGCGGCGGCAGTGTGTGGGCCCGGTCTGCAAGGCGTAGCGGCCGCGGGTTCACGGGGCACGGCGGCCGCGGGTTCAGGTGTGCACGGCGCAGCGGCGGCGACGGCGGCGGCCGGTTGGGGCCCGTACGGCGCAGTGGCGGCGACCCGCTGCTCGTCGGCAGCGCCGCGCCCGCACGATGCGGCGGCGACGGCGGCGGCGACCGGTTGGGGCCCGTACGGTGCGGCGGCTGGGGCTGGCAGGGGGGTGGGGTGGTCGGGGAGCAGGAGGTGGCCCGGTTCGCAGCCGAGAACCGCGCAGATCGTCTCGAGGTCGTCCAGGCGGATCGAGATCGGTGTGCCTGACCACAGGGCGGATATCTTCCCGGTGCTGAAGCGCCGGCCCGCACCGGCCAGCAGGCGCCGCATCCCCGCACACGTCGTCACGCCGCGGGTGGCGGCGCACTCTTTGAGGTTCCAGCGCACGCGCGTCACCCCTCGCAGCCGAGCCGGGCGGCGATGCGCGCGTTCGCCTGCCCAGGACTGTTCGATGTGGTCCTGGTGGACGTGGATGTAGCCGCTGGTGGTGGCCAGCCAGCGGTGCCCGAGGAGGTCCTGGATCGCCCGCAGGCCCATGCCCCGCTCGTACAGCGACGAGGCGCAGAAGTGCCGCAGGCCGTGCGGGGTGAGGCGGCGCGACCAGGCGGGCAGCAGGGTATCCACGGCGCGGGCCAGGCCGGCGCGCATCGCGTCCGGCCCGACCCGGGCGCAGCGGCCGGTGCGGTCGGGGCGTTCGCTGGGGAACATCGGCGCTCCCGGGTGGGTGAGGTCGTCGCCCCACTGCGGGCGGACATCGGTGAGCCACCACGTCATCAGGGCGTCGATCTCGTCGATCCCCGGGACCAGGCGCTCCTTGGGGCCGGTGCCGGCGCTGCCCTTGCCGTGCCGGACGTGGAGTTTGCCGTGTGGGCCCCAGTGCGGGTACCAGTCGCCGACGTTCAGCATCACGGTCTCGTTGATCCGTAGGCCGCCGCGGCGCCACAGGGAGGCTGTCATGTAGTCCCGGGCGGCGGGCAGGAACTTTCGCGCTTTCGGGAGGCGGGTGCGCCATGCGCCGAACAGGTCGGTGATCTCGCGGCCGGACGGTGGGATGCGCACGAGGCGGTCCGGGCCTTTGTGGGGCCGGTTGAACTCGTCGATCGGCTGCTGAACGCTCCAGCCTGTGACCGCGAGGATGTCCGTGCGGTAGCGGGTGGTCAGGAAGTCGTAGAAACGGGCGATCCTGGCGGCTTTCCCGTAGACGGTGATCGGCATCAGGGCCTTGTCCCGGCGCTGGTGCGCGAGGAAGCGGTCCGCGTCCGCCGAGCGGATCTCCCACAGCGGAATGCCGGTGAACGTGCGGAACTCGGTGATCGCGGCCCGGTCGGCCGCGAGCGTGCCGTCGGTGTTTCCCGCGCCCAGGCCCGCGAGGAGGAACTGATCCAGCAACCGCTCCTCCAACCCCGGCCACCCACCCTCCCGGCCCGACCCACAGTTCCGGTTCGGATCCGGGCCAGGGCCGGAGGCCGGCCACGGCCCCGGCACGGGACGCCCAGCCACCACCACACGCGCATCGACCATGACCCACCGGACTACACCCCGCCGCCGTCAGGAATCCCGACACCCAACCCAACCCCACCCCGACCAGGTGAAAACCCCCTGAACAGCACACACACCCAGCAGCCAGACCCCACACTCCCCGAACCCACGGCACTTCCGACAGTAGATGCCGATTGCGGCGCCGGATGGGTGCAGGGAAGGACACCTCTTCCCACGGCTAACGCGTGGGAAGAGGTGTCCTGGCCGCCGAACGGCTTGCCCAATGGGTCTGATCTGGGCAAACAGCCCCTTGCCGCTGAAGGGTCGTCCTACCTCCCGTCCTACCGAACATGCAACGGCTCTTCCAACCGTGGGCCCAAGGGTGGGCCCTACCGTCGGTCCAACCTGCAGCCAGAGCAGGCGGACGTCCTCCGGCGGTTGGCAAGCAAGACCTGCTTGGGGGCTGACTGGCCAGCAGAGCAATTCCACGCATGTATTGGGCAGATCATTTGGGCTCTGGCGCGTGTTCCGTGAAAGCCGCCCGCGGACCACCGTCAGCTGGTCGCGTCTCCGGGACGCACGCTGCCCGCGTCGAAGTGCAGCTCATAGACCGTGGAGCAGTCGGCGGCCAGGGTGGAGACCGGCTTTCCGCAGCGACACGCGCGGTTGAGGCTGCGGTCGCGGACGGGACCGCAGCAGCAGCCCATGCTCGTTTCGCCACCACGGGTGAGTGGAAGTTCAGGGTCCGCTCAGGGCCAGGGGGTTGGCGAGCCGTCCGGTTCGAGTCCGTAGCGCCATCTTTGGTCTGTGTAGTCGAAGCAGTGGCCTGCGTCCGCGGCCTCTCGGTAGAGGGCGTCGGTGCCTTCCTGGTCCCCCGCTTTCTGGCGTATGTGCGCCAGGTAGGTCAGGCTGAGGATGTAGCCGGCGTCGCCAGCCTGCCGATAGAGCGCCTCGGCACTCTCCCAGTCGCCTGACAGCTCTCTGTTCTTGGCGAGCCTCGCCATGGCTCCGCCATCGCCTGCGTCAGCTGCTTGCCTTAGGAGGGCTTCCGCGCCGTCCCTGTCTTCTTCTTCCTCTCGTATCGTTGCCAAGCGGTACAGAGCGAGCAGGTCGCCAGCGTCCGCAGCCCGGCGGTAGAGGGCTTCGGCGTCCTGCATTCCGCGCACGTGCAGCGCGTCCCCCAGGGAGGTCAGGGTCCTGGCGTCGCTGTTGTCGGCGGCTCGGCGGAGGAGATCTTGGGCGCCCTCGCGGTCCCCGGCTTTCTCCCGCATCGATATGAGACTCATCAGAGCATGAGTGCTACCGGCGTCTGCAGCCCGACGGTAGAGAGCTTCGGCACCTGCAAGGTCCCCGGCACTCTCTCGCCGCGCTGCCAGGTCGTCCATGCCGAAGGTGCCGCCGGCGTCGGCCGCCTTTTGGAGGAGGGTCTCAGCCGCGTCCCGGTCATCGGCCTCCTCACGCAGCCACGCCAGCAAAACCATGGCCTCGGTGTCACCAGCGTCGGCGGCCTTCCGGTAGAGGGCTTCGGCCCCTTCCTGGTCTCCGATCTCTCTTCGCATGGATCCCAGGCTGATCAGAGTCTTGGTGTCGTCGGTCTGAGCGGCCTTCCGGAGGAAGGTGTCAGCGCCCTCCTGGTCCCCGACCCACTCGCTCCTGCGTGCCATCTCCGCCAGTGCGCTGGGATGCCCGACGTCGGCGGCCTTCTGCCGCAGACAGTGGGCCCACAGCAGACGGTGCCTCCGCGCGGCAGCGTCCGTGAGGGCGTACAGATCGTCGGGACGGGTGAGATGCGCGTGAGCGGCGCGCCAGAAGGAGGCGGGCGGGCACAACCGTCTGCGAATGCCACGGCCGTGCTGCTCGAGGATGTCGGCAAGGCGGAGAACCGAATCTAACGCTTCGCCGGGTGCTGGCTCGTCCGGTATGCGGCGCAAAGGCGCTTGCTTGCCATGAACAGGTCGGGCGAGGTCTTCATAGGCAGCTCCGGCCCAGTCGCCGGTGAGCTGGTCCTTGTCGACGTCGGCGACGTAATCGGCGGCAGCATCGGTGAGGAAGGACTGGGGGAGGTGGAGACCCACGCCGAGGCGGCGGGCGTCCATCGCGGCCTCCAGCAGGGCTCGGACAGCGGGGCTGCCCTGTTCGTAGAAGCGCAGAAGTTCGGGGGCTCCGGCGAGATCTTGAGCGACCCGCCCGTCTCCACCGGCTCGGGTGAGGGCGTCGGCCAGCAACTGGTCGCCGTCCCCTGCGAAGGCTTGTGCGGTGCGGAGTTCCTGGGGGCCGAACGTCTCTGGGACCGTGAGGGTACGCCCGGCCAGGAGCTTCCGAACCCGGAGGTGCCGGTCGGTTCCGCCGAAGGCCTGCAGCTGGGTGTACGCGCGTGCGTAGTCCGGCCACAGACTTCCCAGGACCAGGATCGGTCCACGTCCTGGCTCAGTGAGGAGAGTGTGGAGGGCGGAGGCGATGTCTTCACCTACCCGCGGGGCTCCGAGGTAGTGCTGCGCCTCGTTCAGCCACACGACTGTCCGGGGCGCGACGCGCTCCAGGTCGGCGAGTACGGCTTGATGCTCCTCTGGGTGGTATGGGTGCCACAGCCGCCAGCCCCTGGCGGCGAGCGGCTGAACGGCCTCCCAGCACGCCCGGGTCTTACCCGTGGAGGATGTCCCAACGAGCACGAGCATTTGGCTGCGGCCCTCTGCTGCCTCGCACACCACTTCGGCCATCACCTGATCGTGGGCCCGGGGAACATAGCGAGACAGAACTCTCATGAGCCGGGCGCTGGTCCCCGCCGCGGCGATGTTGGCTCCGGCGGGGTGGACCTCCAGATCATGCGGGTCCCAATCCCCGATCGGTTTGCCCAACATCTTCTCTCGACTGGGCGCAGGGCCAGCCTTGCCCGCCGCGGCCCCTTGCAGAGCCAGCAACGGCTCCACGGGCAGACCCAGTACGCGGGCCAAGGCTGCGACGGTACTGGGCGAGGGAACGGGACCACCGGCCTGAAGGGCCAAATGGACGGTGGTGCGGCCCAGTCCCGCTCGGTCACCGAGCACAACCTTGCTCAGCCCTTTGTGGAGCCGTCTGTTCTCCATCTGCCTGCGCAGCTCGGTGAGCGCCGCCTCGCGCTCGTCGTGCTCCCCGCTCACCTGGCCTCCTGCCGATGTGTTCGCCAGTGTTCATTTTCGTCCGCCGAACGTTGGCGAACGTTGCTTTCACGAGACTCAGTCGCACCAACATCCCATCTCACAAGGGGAGATCGCCGTGACTCGTTTCGCGATTGTCCTGCTCGCCTCTGCCGTGGTCGTCGTGTTCGCGCTTCTGATTGCAGCGGCTGCCGGCACCCTGGCGCGGCTCGACGGTGCCACCTACCCAGCCGCCCTGATGCGCGCGGCCACCACCTTCGCCACCGTCCTCACCGTGACCGCTGCCGTGATCGGGGCGCTCGCCCAATTCCTCACCTGAGCCCCCCGCGGGCTCGGCCGAGGACGCGGTCGTGGCCGGCCTCACCCTCCGCTGGAACTCCGGCCCGGTCCAAGGTCGCGTGAAGCGCATCAAGATGATCAGACGCCAGATCCGCGCTGGAAGCGGCCAGCCCTACTGGAGTGGCCCTATCTCGGCATGCGTTTGCAGGTCCGGCCAGCCAAGGTGCCTTCTGGCTGGCGTGCTGATCCTGCCTGGTTCAGTATGGCGGAACCTGCGTCATAGGGGCTTGCCCACGGCTTGCCCAGGCGTCTGACGTGCAGGTTTTCGGCTTGGGCAAGCCTGGTCGGCCTGTGGCTCTACAGGTTCTGCTGGTAGGCGGTCAGGACGGTCAGGGCGGCCTGCGCGGGGGTGTCGTGCAGGGCTGGCTCCTGGGTGGCGACATCGCCGAGGAAAAAGCCCTCGTACACCGCGACCCATCGATCCCCCAGGCCGTCGAGACCGCGCTCGACCCATCCGATCCGGCGGCCTTCGCCGGTCACCAGGAAGACGTCCGGGTCGGCCGTCCAGCCGAGCAGCGCCCAGTAGAAGCCAAAAGTGTCGGGGTCCAGGTCGACGCGGACGTCTGCGTACGGCAGGCCTCGCTGGTCGGGGGAGGGTGGGACGGTGACCGTTTCGCCGGCGGCCGCCGCGGGCTGGTGGGGCGGGGCCGGGTGGTCGACGGCCTGCTGTGCGAGCCGTTGGTCGACGAGTTCGCGCAGCCAGCCGCCCTCGGCCTGCCCGGGTACGGGGGATTCATCCCGGGGGGATTGGGCTTCACGGCCCGGGCCACTCCAACCGCGTCCGTTTACCTCCCGGGAGGAAACGGTGTCCGGGTCGGTGTCGTCGGCCTGGCCCCGCGGGGCGGGTAGGGCGGTGGAAGTCGGGGCCGGGTGTGACTTCAATGGATAGGTTGCGAGTCAGGCTTCTGTGACCTGGGATTGCGACTTGCAGTTTGCGAGCCGTTGCGAGCGTTACTTTGCGAGGTGTTGTTCGGCGGTGTGGCTCTCTGTGACTGCGATCCAGTGTGGTAGTAGTCGTCAGCAGTGCCGCTCGACTGTTGCGCGACGCTGAAGATGTGCACGAACGCAACATGGTCGCTGTCGATGAAGCCGCATGAAATGACCCCGGCAGCCGTCGGGCCGCCGGGGCCATCGTGAACGCGGTGTCAGTTTCATGCTCACGGTGTCGCGCGGGTTTTGGCGGCAGCCGGACAGTCGTGTTGGTGGGGCTGGGGTCCCGCGATGTTGAGGATGGGGTCTTCTCCTTCGTGGATTTCGAAAACGAAGACGACACCGGAGGAGGTGGCCTGGATGGCGCATTGGTTGTCGAAGGTCAGGGGCGTGTAGGGCTGCCAGGCGCAACCGGCGTGGTCGAGAGCCGCGATCACGTCCGCGTACTTGGGGTGGCCGGGGAACGTCTGCTCGGTGACCAGGCCCGCGGGGAGCTCGACGACGTCCCGCCAGGTCTGGAGGCAGATCAGGATGATCTTCTGGCAGCGGCAGATGCTGAGCTCAAGGTCGCCAAAGGCGAGCAGACGCGGCCAGGATCGCCGCTTCCCGACGACCACCTCAAAGGGGTCGCCGAGCGCCTCGGTCACCGCTTTCAAGTTGGCGCCGTTCGCGACCGGACCCACCTGTCCCGAGCGGGCGAGTTCCGTCAGGACATCGAGTAGCTCCATGAGGCGGGAGCCTGTCATCTGCGGAGATGGACTGTCCAACGGCTTTGGGTGGTGGTGGGCCGCTGCGGGTGCCCGAGCCCGGCAGCGGCCCGTGGCTACTCGCTCGCGTGGGTCTCGGTGATGGCCAGTCGAGCGGAGGACTCGTCGACGATGCCCTTCTCCTGGGGGAAGCCGGCGATCAGGGACTGCCAGGCGATGTTGTTGACCGAGCGGGCGGGTGAGGTGACAGATCCCGGGCCAAGCGTGCTGGGTCACCGCGGGCAGGCTGTCAGCAGTTTGTCGACATGGTGGGCCAGCGCTGGCAAGAGGACCGAGTAGGGCGAGCGGGGCGCGTCTCGTCTGAGCCGGTTGGCGAGAAGGATGGCCGGATCGGTCCTGGCGGTGCTGCGGCCCGGTGCTGCGAAGGGCGGACGGAAGCAGGGAGCGAGGCAGGGCTCGCTCCCTGTGACCTGTGACCAGATGAGCGCGGAGAGGGCCTCGTGCAGTTGGCTTGCCGGGGCTGTCGGCTTTCGTTTGTTGACCGCGACGAAGTGCTTGACGAGCTCGGCGAACGCGTCGTCGCCGAGGTGCCAGGAGTCGTGTTGCCGGCGGCGGTGCCGGTAGTCGACGTGGTCGGCCGGAGGAATGGCGGCGAGGTGTTCGGCGACCCGGTGGAGGCTTTCGCGAACTTTGTCCATGCGTTCTCGGGAGCCGGCGGGGACCGACTGCTGAGCCGGGTCGGTCAGCAGGTCGGTGCCGGGCGGAAAGCCGAGGTATTCGGCTGCTTGTTGAGCGTCCATGCCGTCGGCGGCCCGGACGAGCAGGATCGCGGCCGTCCGCCGGAACCTGCGCGAGTGGGGTGGGAACGGGCAGTGGGCCTCCGTCCAGAAGATCCGGAACCAGTGAGCGTTTTCAGCGCGGGCACCGATCGGGTGACGGCTGGGTGACGTCAGCGGGCAGCGAAACGAGCGAGGCTCTCCGACGGTTGAGTGA
>NZ_JBFBJY010000138.1:0-12153 GCF_040702125.1 Kitasatospora sp. NPDC085895
CTTGAGAAGCTGAATCATCACAGGTCGAGGCACCCTCCTACGCCTATCTCATGCTCCGTCACTAAGCCTGGTCACCACGGTGAATTGGTGAGGCACGATCCCCAGATGCCGAAAACAAGGCAAAACTCCAGGACTACGAACGCGCCCGCGACGAAGCCCTCGACCAACTACGCGACCGGATCCGCCACGAGCTCAAGACCCACCGCGGCGACGACCACGCGCAGACGAAGACGTCTGCAGTACAGACAGCCCGCCGTCATGGGACACCGCCGCAGAGCGGGGATGGCTGAGCAGCTTATAGCTCTGGGAAGCACCCCTCGACGAACCACTATCGAGATCTTGACCTCGGCCACTAGCTTCCGCCTTGGCCCGGAAGGAAGAATCATGCAGAACACATGCACGGCGACCACGCAGCGCGGCTCCCGCTGCCGGAATCCCCCCATGCGGTGGTACGGCCTCGGCCCGTCACCCGAGGTCTGCTCCCGCCACGCGACAGCGGAGCAGCAAGCCGCCTCCACAGCAGCGCTCGACCTGCCGTTCAACTACGCCACCGCCGACCCGAACGCGCCGTTCCCCGGCATCACGATCAGCCCGCGCTACCTGGCGTGCGACGACATCGATGGGTGGGTCGCCAAGATCAACGGCACCCATGCCCAGTACAACCTCGCCAGGACATTCCTCAACCGCGTCGGGCCAGCGCCCTACGGCTGAAGACTGCCCTCAACGGCCTGTACGAGTGCCGGGAGATCGGTCCCCTCGGCAAGTTCTCCTGCTTCTTCGTCGTACGAGGTCTCTTCCGCCCCCGAGTCCGACTGGTGTCCCAGGAGAAAGCCATGAGGATGGCCCGACGCATGGGTCAAAGGAGCTAGTCCTGTCTCGGCGGCCCGGCTGCAGCAGAGGCGTGGGAAGATCGGTGGCGGCTCCCGGGCCACCCATTGCCTGCCCGGGAGCCACTCGCGTACCGCCACGGCGGCGGGCCGGCCGCGTGTGAGGCGACGGCCTCCCGGGCCTCCGAGCCGTTCAGCGCGACCAGAGGTGGCACAGAAGTTCCTCGCGGAGCCGCTTGACGAGTTGAACGTGGTCCGCGAGGTCTTCGATAGGCAGGCGCACGACCGGTACGCCGCAGCGCTGCCATTGCAGGTCGTGATTGCGGTCGTCGGCGTGGCGGCGGGACCGGCGGTGGTGCGGGCCGTCGACTTCGAAGATGACGACGCGGCCGTTGCCGAGGACGGCGATGTCGGGGGTCCAGGTGTGGCCGGCTCGAAGGCGCACACCGGGCAGGGGCGCGATGGCGATCGTCTTGTCTTCCTGGGCCTTGCCTTGCAGGTGCTTCAGGGCAAGGTAGACGGTGCGCTCTTCCTGGCTGGAGACAGCCAGGCCGTCCTCGGTCAGGACGGTCGGTGCGGCGCGCTACCGGCGCAGTGCTGCGGGGTCGAGGTCGAGGGGGAACGGGTCGGTGAGCGCGGTGGTCTCGCTGGCCTGGACGAGGCGGTCGGTGTAGGTGCCGCGTTCGAGGTGGCCGAGGTGGAGGCGTGGGGTGGGTTCGAGTTCGAGGCGCCAGTAGTGCGGGATGCTGGCCGTGGCGTACAGGGCGGGCTTGAGCACCGTGTCGGTCATACGCGTGGATGGCGTGGTGATCTCGATCGCGACCACGACGGCACCGGCGTCCAGCGCGCTGGTGGCTTCGGCGGCCGCGGCCGCGTCGACGACCACCAGGTCGGGGATCAGCAGACCGTCGGGCACGAGCACAGGGACTGCGGGCAACACCTCGAGCGGCGCAGCGCCGGCCTCCGCGGCTTGGGCGAGCCGGGCCGCGAGTGCGGACCGGGCGCGCTGGCGGGGGACGTCGGGGTTCGGACTCAGCAACAATGCTCCGCCCACCAACTCGATCCGGGAAGGGGCCTCGGGCAGTGCCAGGACATCGTCCACGGTCCACGGCCCAAGGTGACCGCTGAGTAGCGCTGCCACCGATCCGAGCGTCGCCTTCCCGGTCACGGGGATTCCCCGGGTGGGGGCGTGAGCTGGCAGATCACAACGAGTTCCAGGCGGGGGACGACGTAGTAGGCGAGGAGGCCGCCGGCAACGTCGAGGTAGCGCATGGGCTCGCCGCTGCCCTGGTAGGAGGTGCCGTCAAGGTGGAGCGCTTCTGCCGCGCGCACAAGCTCGGCGGCCCGCTCTTCGGCAGCAGTGAGGAAGTCGACGGGGCAGCCGCCGGCGACCTGCTCCTGGTCCGGGAGGTACTCCCAGCTCCAGGTCACCCGGCCACCGCCGCGTAGGCGGCGCGGTAGAGCTCCGCAACCGTCGCGGCATGCTCGCGACACTCGGCGACCGTCGCGGCGTGGTTGGCCAGGTAATTCGCCCGGTGGTAGGCCTGCGCGGTGGTCGGTTGCCGCTCGATCTCCACCACAGCGGCCCAGTGCGCGACGAAGTTGCGGATCGGCTGGACGCTCCCGGCCTCGATCGCTTCGGCCATCGCCCGGGTCTGCCCGTCGATCATCTCCGGAAGGCGGTCCGCAGCAACCACGGCCAGCGCGGCCTTGAGCGCGGCGGGGTTCTGCTCAGGCCGGGGGATGAGTTCGGCTCCGTCGTGCACAGGCTGACTCATGGCGGCACTCCAATCCTTCGGTGTGAGGGTACTCGGCATCGAGCGAACAGTCGGGACCATCAGGAAGCACCGTTGCGAGGTGCATCCGGGCTGGTGCGCAGCGGGATGGTGCGGGGCGTCACGCGGCCCCGGTGAGGGACGTCGGCTTCCGGACCGGGCGCAGCGGAACGGCACCGGCTCGCTGGGCCCGGGCGGCTGCGAGGGCGGCGTGGTGGCGTGCGAGCTGCTCGCGGGCGTGGGCACGGGCGGCGGTCTCCGGGCGCCGGGTCGCGTCGGTGGTGGGCTGGGCTCCTTCGGGCTCGCGAAGCCAGCCTCGGTGCCCGTGGAACCACTGGTCGCGATCGGCGGTGAGGTGGGCTGCAGTCTGGTCGAGTGCGACCTGGCGGGCGATGGCCTGGTCGCGCATCTGCTGGCGGAGCTGCTGGTAGTTGGGGTTGTCGGCGAGCGGTGGAGTGATCGACGTGGGGGACTGGTCCCCCTGCTCGGCTGGGCCGGCGCTCTCGGTTGCGGGTGCGCGGCTGGGGGTGGCGGGGCCGACGCGGATGTCGAGGGCGCGGACAGTGTCGGGGCGGGCGCTGTTGAGCCTGGCGAGGACGGCTCGCTGATCGAGACGGAGCTTGGTGGCCCAGGCCGGGGAGTCGCAGGTGACGCGCAGGGTGCGGGTGTCGGCGTTGAAGCCGGCCGGGAACCAGTGGAGGGCGGCCTGGGGGCCGACGAGCTGCGCCCAGGTGTCACGCAGGGTGCCCTGAGCGGTGCCGAGCGCCCAGCCGTGTGCAGCGGCCATGGCGGGCATCACGGCGGCCAGGGTGAAGGGGTCGCGGGCGTCCCGGCCGGCCCGGGCCACCTGCTGGCGGGTGGCGGCCGGCTTCTTCGTCGGGGCGTTCCCGTGGAGCCGGGCTGCGCGGCGGGCTGCGAGCAGCGCGGTGCGGGCGGCGTCGGCACCGCGGGGCGTCTGATCGGTGGTGCTGGTCATGTCTGGACCTCCTGACCGGGGGAGTGGGGTGTTCATCGCGTGACGCCGAGCTGGATGCGCGGGTTGGCGGCCAGGCCCGCATAGCGGGCGACCAGGTCGATGCCGAACAGGTCGGCGGCATCGTCGCCGGCGAGCTCCATCCGGGCGGCCGCCTCGGCGGGGAAGAGGAATGCCTCCTGCAGGTCCTGCCCGGTGCCCGGGGTAGCGGTGGCAGCTGCAGCCTCGCCGAGCAGGTCGGCGAGAACTTCCATCTCGCCGACCAGCTCCCGCACCGCGGCCACGGAGATGTCCTCGACCCGGGCGGCAGCGTCCGCGGCCACCTGCCGGTCGTGCTGCTCCTGGTCGGCTTCCTGGCGCAGGGCGTGCGCGATCAGCGCGTGGGGCCGCTCGGGTCGCCACAGCAGGCCGGCACCCGCGTACTGACCTGCGATCTCGCTGAGCCAGGACACCGTGCGCTGCTCGTCCCAGCCCCGGGCGGCGGCGTCATTCAGGACCCACCGCAGCTGGTCGTGGGAGGCCTGACGCACCCACGGCACCCGCCGGTACGCGACCTGCGCGAGCTGGTCACCGGCGGCCATCATCGCTGCCGTGACGACCTGCCCGAGCACCGTCCGGCGCCGCGCCTCAGCCGGCCGCGAGGACTGCTTCCTCTTGGTGATCGACTTCTCGACACGGGCGATGCCCGTAGCTTTTGAATCACCCACAGAGGGAGAGCTCAGGCAGTCAGTGGTACCGACCTCCATTGGGGTGCAACGCGGGGTGCTGACGGCCCGTCGACCACTGGTGTGGCGAACGGTACGGCGGGCCCGCCGGGAGGCCTTCTTCCCGAGCTCTGCGATGACCGAGCGGCCCTCGTCCGAGATGCCGGTCATCCGCCGCCCCAGCCCTTCGCCCGCTGTGCGGATCCCGAGCGCCCGGTCATACGTGCGGGGGATGAGCCGCTCGTACTCCGAGGCATGGCTCTCCACTCGAGCCTGACCCGGCATCATCGGCAGTCGGGTGCCGATCGACCGCCAGGCCAGCAGCCCGGTCGACCGCAGGATCTCCAGGTGGTACTGCACGGTCCGTCGGGAGCACTTCAGCTTCCGCATCAGGTGCGCGATCGATGGCCGGCACGGCGTCAGCGTCGACAGCACCTCAGCCAGCCGAAGCGTCGTCTCGCCGAACTTCGGTCCGTGCGTCGGCACGTAGAGGCCGGCACCGTGCACCCAGTGCACCGCCTGCATCCAGCTGTAGCCGTCCAGCGCGATTCGCCCAGCGGTCCCGGACACCATCTGGTGCTGCTGCGGTACCCAGGTCGACCGGACCTGGTCCGGGAGCGCGGAGGTGGTTGGCGTATGGCGGGGCCGCAATCCAGCTGAAATCAGGTCTTTTCGACGGCACGCAGGCATGCCGAGGTGGCGGGAAGCAGCACTCTGCTGCATCATGACTCCTGTCCCTGAGCTCCGGCTCCAGGGACGACGAGGCCCCTGGATTGGGGTTTCGGTTCGGGAAGAACCAGAAGGACCCGCCCCCTGGCAGGGGCGGTGACGACCGGACGACAGGCCGTGGCAGGCGGTCGGCCGGACCTTCGCAGGGACCTGGCAGTCCCAGCGGAGACGGAAGTGGGCGAGGCTCGCGGTGGTGACCGACGAGTCCGCCCGGGCGGCGTAGGCAGTCCCCCTGGCAGGGGATTAAGCCGGCACGCCGCCCAGGAGAGCTAGGTCATCCCAACCCCCAATCGGGGGAACTCCTGGCTACGGACACCCACGGACAGCGCCCCAGCGGCGCATCGACGCGGGAGATTGAAAGACCTGGACTGCGAAGAGCGGTAGACATCACGCCAAAACGCCCGGGCGCTGTTGCGCTCGTGGGCCTTGCTCCAGGTACGCTGTGGCACAGCGAACCGTCTCCTCTCTAGTCAGGGCGGTTTGCGCCCGAGGATCGAGGCCGCACTTCCAGTTAGGCCTCTCCTCGGACCGGCCTCGTGCACGGGATCAAGGCGGTCTTCCACCCGCCCCCGAGCAACGGGGCCGTTCATTTTTCGGTTGTTTCACCGCTCTGGAGCTTCCACCCTCCAGATAGGCGACTACTGCCTGTGGCAGATCCTAGACCTAACGCGCTCTGCCAAGCACGTGTCCGTTCCCCCAAGTGAGCTGTGTCTTTTCTGCTTCTTCCCCTTGCGTTGCCTTGACGTCAGGCGTCGAACTCGTATTCCAAGACGTAGGCGGCGGAGTCAAGGGTCATCGCATTGACTTCTACGGCACGACCATCTGCGCTGAAAGCCGTGCGCGAGAGCTTGACCACGGGGCGATCCTGCGGGATCCCCAGAGCTTGAGCTTCATGACTGGTAGGGGACTCCACCCGCAACTCTTCGCGGAAGTGGGAAGGGCTGTGCCCCAGTTCGGCCAACCGGGCGTACACACCGCCTGGTCCGGTGTCTGTGCGAGTGATGGCGGTTCCTGTTACAAGATCACTTGGCAGGTAGGAAGTCGCCAGCATCACTGGCCGGCCATCCACCAGGTAGCGCCTTGTGCGCACACATGCCATGCCCCCAACGTTGATGTCCAAGACAGCTGCGACGGGTGGCGGAGCTTCCTCTTCCGTCACGCTCACCTGATCAACCGCCAAGCTTCGGTTCTCATCGGCAGCCCAAATCGACTTGCCGGCGCCCCACTGCTCGCGGGCGAGACGTGCGATGCCTCGCCGACGGATCGGTTTAAAGGCCTGCACGTAGGTGCCACCTCCTCGGCGGGACTCCGCAACACCCAGCCGCTTCAGTACGCCGAGGGCGCGCCGTGCGGTCATGGCGGCTACGCCGTAGTCCCGGGCCAGTTCGTTCTCGCCCGGGAGCCGGTCGCCGGGACCGTAGTCGCCTCGCTTGATGGCGGCCATCAGTTCCTCCGCGATCAGCTCGAACTTCGGCCCGTCGCTGTTGCTCACCCTGCCTCCTTACCTCGATAGCGATCCTACGGGCCTTGTCGCGGCGCTCCCACACTTCGGTGGGCGCGTCTGCATCCTACATCGATATCGAACCACTTGACTTCGCTATCGAGCAAGGCTTCACTAGGAACTGTCAGTAGCGGCAGCGATGCGGCGGCTGACAGGCCTGTTCTGTCAAGGGCACTGGCCAAGTGTCACCTAACTGCAAATCAGCGGTCGTCACCGCCTTGGCGGCGTGACGGGGTCGAGCTTTGCTCCCTCGGATCGAGACGGCTGTACCTCATATCGGGCACCACCAACACCACCTCGAGCAGCGCTGCTGCGCTGCCCGTCGACCAGGAAACCACCGGGTCTCCGGCCTGGTCGGCGGAGTGAGCAGCATCTCCGCTCCTCCCGCGCCCCGACTGCCTCAGAGGAGGTACCGCGATGTCGAAGTCCCGCGTCCGCACCCGGCACACCAACGGCCGTCCGGCCCTGAAGCTCAGCAAACTCCCCAGCACCCACTTCAACGTCCGCTCCGGCGAGCAGTTCACCATCATCTGCCCAGACTGCCGGAGGTGGCGGCGCGTGATGGGCTCCACCACCCTCAAGATCAAGGAGCATCCCGAGCACCGCGACGAGGAGAACTCGCCGCTCTGCCCGGGCTCCCGCCAGCTCGTCGTGATCGACATCAACGTGGCGGCGTGGCAGGCCGAGCAGAACCGCCTGGTCCGGGACGCGGTGCCGGCCGAGACCCGCCGCGCGGCCCGCCAGCACTACAAGCCCCTCCCGGAGCCCGCCCCGGCGGTCCACCACATGGCCGAGCGACGCGAGACCGTTCCCGCGCCGACCACCGCCGAGCGCGCTGACCAGTGGCGCCGCAGGCTCCCGGCGGTGTTCGTCACGGACACCCTGCGCCGCATCCCGCTGCGCGACGCCGTCGGCCCGATCCGCGGCATCGAGGTTCCGACGGAGAAACCATCCCGAGCGGCCTGACCCGTCGCCAGCACGAACGACCACGGCCGCCGCCGACCCCGACCCGCGGGGTGGGCGGCGGCCGTGGCTGCTCGTACAACAGCCACCACAACGAGAAGGCCCCAGGGATTGCGCCCCCGGGGCCTTCGTCGGTCGCTCCCAGCGAAAGGACCACGACCGTGCACACCATGATGGCATCCGCCGACACCCTGGCGAGCCACCCGAACGACGACCTCGACGACCTCTACGACCGGTACGCGAGCTTGCTGCGCGCGGCCGCTGCCGAGCAGCTCGCCGCGATCAGCCCGGAGAGCACCGGCCTCGCCGAGGACCTGACCGAGGCGGTCTGGGCCGACGTCGCCGCGGGCCGCTACCCGCAAGGCGCCCGCGGCCTGGACGGCCTGCTGATCCTGCTGCGCGACCGGGCCCGACAGGTCCGGGACCGGGCGCTGGCCGCCACCCGCGCGATCCGCGAGGTCGTCATCGACCTGGACGAGCTCGCCGATGAGCCGCACACCGCGATCCCCACCGTCCGGCCGCTGCCAGCCACGGTCTCCGCGGCCGTCGCCGCCACGCGCGGCCTCCCGCTGGCCGGGTGAGCGCCGTGACGATGACGCCCGAGGGCGCCGCCGAGCTGCAGCGCCAGATCCAGGAGCAGGCGGCCCGGCTGGAGGCGCAGCGCGCCGCCGACCGGGCGGCCGCCGAGGCCGCCGCCCGCGCCGCTGCCGGAGGTGGCCGGTGATGCTCCGCCAGCACCTGTACGTGTGCCGCAGCTTCATCGGCGGAGGCACCCCTGTCCCGCCGCCCGCACCGCCGAGCCCGCCCGCGCCCCCGGCCCCGCCGGCCGACCCGAACGGCGGTGAGCAGTGAGCAGCCCCGAGGACCAGGCCTGGACCCAGCGGCAGATGGACGAGCTGCTGCGCCGGGCCCGGGAGATGCACCAGCGGGCGCAGGCCGAGAAGGCCGGCCAGCAGAAGTAGCCACACACCCAGCCAAGAGAGAGGAAGACCACGCGTGATGACGACCGAGGAACGCCGGCAGGACGGACCCCACACCCACACCTTCCGCGCCTGGGCCCACACCGTCCTGGACCGGGAGACGGCCGACGGCGCGCAGCTGCAGCAGCGGCATGTCCTGGACGAGGCCGCCCACCCCGAGACGGCCGCGGCGTTCCGACGCCTGGCGGCCCGCGCCTGATTGCCGCCGGTTGCTGCCGTTCGCCGCCGCGCCCCCGCCCCGCACTGCCGGGCGGCGGGGGCGCGGCGGCGTTCGACGGTGCCCGACGCGCCGCCCGCCGGAGGCCGGCGGGCCGATCAGGAAAGACAGGCCGACGGCGACAACGGCCGCATCGGCTGGCTCCGCCGCTGATTTCGGCACCGCCCTGCTGCTGCCCCGAACGGTTTCGGGACCGGCACCCCGCCGCTTCGGCCCCACCACACAGGACGCCGCAGGCGACCCCGCCCCGACGGGCCGCACAGTCCCTGTTCCGTATCCCGGCCGGCCGCCGTTTCGGCACCACCCGGCCCCGTTTCGGCACCACCCGGCCCCGTTTCGGGAGCACCTGATCCCGTTTCGGGAGCAGCCCCGGCCGTTTCGCGCCCACATGAACGATCTCTTCCGGAGGCCTCCGTGACGATCACCGACATGCCGCCCACGGCGGCTCCCCCCATCCCGGCGCAGCCCGCGCCGGGCCCCGTTTCGGCACCGACCGACCCCGTTTCGGAGACGGCCGGATTCGTTTCGCCCGCAACCCCGACGGCTTCGGACACGCCGCGCACGGCCCGCAACCCGCTCATGATCCTGCTGTCCCTGGCGGCCGCCTTCGGCGGCACCACGGTGGGCATCATCGGCTTCGCGATGTCCTACGACACCCTCTCCCGGGTCGCCCTCGCCTGGGGGTTCAGCGAGCGCCTCGCCCCCTGGTTCCCGGTCGGCGTCGACGCCTCGATCGTCGCCTTCCTGGCCCTGGACCTGTACCTGGTCTGGAAGTACACCCCGTGGCCGGTGCTGCGCCTGGCCGGGCACGGCATGACCGCGGCGACGATCTGGTTCAACGCCTCCTCGCAGGGCGCGCCCGCGGCAGATCCGGTGCGGGCGGCCGCGCACGGCGTCATGCCGCTGCTGTTCGTGATCGGGGTCGAGGCCGCGCGCCGCCTGATCATCCAGAAGGCGCAGCTGGAGGCCGGGACCGCAGCCGACCGGGTGCCGCTGCACCGCTGGCTGCTGGCCCCGGTGGCCACCCCGCGGCTGTACCGGCGGATGCGGCTGTACAACGTCGTCTCCTACCCGGAGATGGTCCGCCGTCAGCAGGAGCTCATCGCCTACGAGCTGTGGCTCAAGCGCAAGCACGGCGGGGACCTGGGCGCGGCCAGCGAGGACGAGCTGCTGCCGATGACGATGGCCCCCTACGGCTACACCGTCGCGCAGGCGCTGGCGATGCCGGACGAGCAGGAACGGGAGGCCGAGGTGAGGGCCGAGGAGGCCGAGCGCCGGCGCCTGGAGGCGGAGACCCGCCGCCAGCTCGCCGAGAAGGAGGCCGAGGCCGACCGGCTGCGCGCGCAGGGCCGCCTGGAGGCGGTGCGCGCCGAGGTCGAGGGTGAGATGGGCCAGGCCCGCGCGCATGCGAAGGCGCAGGTCACGGCCGCCGAGCGGGCCGCTGCTGCGGAGGAGGCGGCGCTGGAGACGGCGCTGGTCGCCGAGGCCCGCGCCCGCACCGCCACAGCGGAGCGGGAGGAGGCCGAGCAGCGGCAGGCGGCGGCCGCCGCGGACGTGGAGGCGGCCCGGCTGGAGCGCGCCGCGGCCGAGGAGCGCAAGGCGGCCGCCGAGGCCGACCGAATCGCGGCGGCGGAGGAGCGGGCGATCGAGACGCAGACCATCGCGGTGGCCCGCCGGGCCGCCGCCGAAGCGGACGCGGCCGCCGCCGAAACGGAGAAGGCCGTCGCCGAAAGGCGCCGGGCCGCTGCCGAAGCCGACCGTCTCGCGGCCGAAGAGAAGGCCCGCGAGGCGGCGGCTCTCGCGGACATCGAGCGCTCCCGGAAGGCTGCCGCCGAAATGGCGCAGGCCGCTGCCGAAACGCGCCGGGCCGCCGCCGAAATCGAGCGGCGCGCGGTCGAAACCGAGGACATCGCCAAGCTGCGGCCCCGCGAGCGGGCGGTGCGCAAGGTCGCCCGGATGATCCTGGCGACCGCCGGCGGCGCAGCCGAGCAGCTGCCGCTCGCGGACATCCAGCGCGAGCTGGAGGTGTCCTCCCCGGCCACCGCCTCCGAGTACCGCCAGGAGGCCACCGAGCTCCTCGCCCAGGGCTACCGGCCCTGACCCGCACACCTCCGAGACGGTCGGCCTCTCCGGTGGCCACCAGGGCGCAGGCATCGCCCTGGTGACCGCCGAAGGCGCCGAAGCGCCGAGCACCACCCTAGACCCGGCCGTCCGGCCGGAGCCCGGGTCGACACCCGCGACCACCACGTCCAGGCCGGAGCACCCGGCCGAACCCTGAAGGAGGAAGCAGCCCATGACGGACGAGCACGAGAGCGCCCTGCGGGGCGTCGCCCAGAACCCGGACGCCTTCGTCGCCTACCTCGGCGACATCCAGCGCGTCCTGCTGGGGATCGCGAAGAGCCTGGAGACGCTGCAGCAGGAGACCCGGGTCCACCTGCGCTCCACCCACGTCGAAGGCGACCGCTGGTACCACGCCCGGCTGCGGGCCCTGCCCCTGGAGCGGCAGCTCAAGGACATCCTGCGGCACCTGGAGGCCGTCACCGCCGGCCTGGAGAAGGGCGCCTACAAGCGCCGCGCCCACGACGACGAGGTGAACGCCCTCCCCGGAAAGCGCCGCGAAAAGGCCATCGAGAAGGGAAAGAAGATCCCGCCCGCCCTCGCCACAACCAATTCCGCGGAATCGGTCACCGCCTCGGCGGATTCCCGCTATGGTGGTCCCACGTCGATTTTCGACCTGAGCGAAAAGCGGTCCGCGTGAACCGGCCGCTGACCGGCGTCGAACGCGGCACGGAAAAGCGCCGGGCCTGGTACGTCGACGAGGAGCGCAAAGCCCGCGAACAGCGCGGCGAGCAGGGTGCGATGGAGTTCTGGCTCCGCACCGCACGCTCCCAGATCGCCAAGGACATCAGAGCCGGCCGCACGGATGCGTGGGCCGGCTTCGCCCTGGTGTGCCGGCTGCTGATGACGGCGCTCCAAAAGCGCGCCGCGGGCGACCG
Organism: Kitasatospora sp. NPDC085895; assembly: GCF_040702125.1. Taxonomy (NCBI): domain Bacteria; kingdom Bacillati; phylum Actinomycetota; class Actinomycetes; order Kitasatosporales; family Streptomycetaceae; genus Kitasatospora; species Kitasatospora sp. NPDC085895. The sequence goes on from NZ_JBFBJY010000138.1 coordinate 11,666, forward strand.
GCGGATCTGGGACGACCTGATGCGCTACGCGGAGCAGGTCGTGGCGCAGCACCCCCCGCGTGACCCTGCGTGACGTACGAGGCCCCGCCGGATGGTCGGCGGGGCCTCGCGCGCATTACGCGTGCACACGTGCCCGTGCACGCGTGCACACGAGAGCCCACTGTCTGTCAACCCCTGGAAGGAGGTTTCCGTGTCCGACGACAGCGACCGCGACCGCCACTGCAGCGGCGGCGACGGCCGGGTGATCGAGTTCCCCGGTAGCGGGGACGGCTCGTACGTCCCGCCGCCGATCCCGCTCTACCGCGACGAGACCGCGGTCCCCCCGGAGAGCCCCGAGGAGACCACCCTCGAACTCCCCGCCATTCCCGCACCCGCGCACCCCGCGGCATTCCTGGCCTCACCAATTCACCGTGGTGACCAGGCTTAGTGACGGAGCATGAGATAGGCGTAGGAGGGTGCCTCGACCTGTGATGATTCAGCTTCTCAAG
>NZ_JBFBJY010000139.1:0-12082 GCF_040702125.1 Kitasatospora sp. NPDC085895
CCGACCGCATGCCCAGCTCCGTCCTGGTCGACCAGCTCAACGCCATGGACGACGCACCCTGGGCCGACCTCGACGGCCGCCCCCTCACCACCCGCACGCTCGCCCGCATGCTCGGCGACTACGTCACCGCCGACAACGACCCCATCAAGCCCCGCACCATGAAGTTCAACGGTGTCGCGGCCAAGGGCTACCTCGCCGCCGACCTCACCGACGGCTGGGTCCGCTACTGCCCGCCTCTTCCCCAGGAATCCGTAACTGCCGTAACCGCCGTAACCGCGCAGGTCAGGCCCCTGTTCCCGGTTACGGATACGGGCACGGTTACGGATACATCCGTTGACGTCACGCCCGCGACCGCCGCCGTCGCAGAGCGCTCCTGAGCCGCCACGGACGCCGCCCAGTGCGGCCCCGCAACGGCACCCATCCGTAACCGAAACCCAATCCGTAACTTCGATCATGCCCCTGACCTGCACGGTTACGGCAGTTACGGAGGTTACGGATCCCTGGGAAGGAAGGCAGCAGCCCGCAGCCGCTGCCCCCGTCCGCCTGTCTCACCTCGGGGTCCCGCCAGAGAGCACTTTGGCGGGACCCATTCCTGAGAAAGGACTCGCCCCTTGCCCGAGATCATGTTGACGATCGATCAGGTAGCCCAGCTGATCGAGTCGATGAGCCAGCACGGTTCTGGCCGCCCCCCACGCGGTGGGCTGCTGCACAGCGGTTGGTACTCCACCGAGGAGGTCGCCGAGCTGATCGACGTCGACCCGTCGACGCTGAGGCGCTGGCGCACCTCCAGCCCCGTCCAGGGTCCGCCGTTCGTCCGCCTCACCTCGCGGGTGTCCATGTACAGCATCCCCGACGTCGAGGCCTGGTTGGCGTCGCGTCGGATCGTTCCCGGAGAGGCGGCCTGATGCCCCAGCAGAACCCTCCGCTCGGTGTGAAGCTCTCGACGGACATCGAATACCGGCCGCAGTACCCGAGCCCGTACCGTGCCCGGGTCCGATGGGCCGACCCGACCACCGGTCGCCGGCCGTCCCGCTCTGAGATGTTCACGACCGAGGACGCTGCCACGGAGTGGATCGCGGGGATGCTGCGGTTGGCCAGCCGCGGCGTCACTCCGGCTACGGCGACCATGCCGCTGGCCGAGTACGGGGACTCGGTGATGGAACTCGCCCTGCGCGGCCTGGAGTCCAAGACGCTGGACCCCTACCGCGCCGGGTGGCGGCTGCGGATCGTCCCCACGCTGGGCCATCTGCCCCTGCGGACCGTCACAAACGGTGTGATCGACCGCGCCGTCTACGGCTGGATCGCCGACGAGCACGGCCGCTCGACCGTGAAGAACACCCTTGCCATGCTCGTGCGGGTCATGGAGCAGGCGGTCCGCGACGGGGTCATCGACACCAACCCGGCCAAGGTCAGCGGCTGGCAGCGCGAGTACCAGCAGGCCGAGGACGAGTTGGACGACCCGCGGGCGCTGGCCCTGCCGGACTGGCAGACGCTGGACGACCTGGCGAGTGCCCTGGTGGTGCGCTCGCACGGCCAGTACGGCGGCTGGGGAGACGTGGTGCGCTTCGCGGCCTGCACCGCGGCCCGGATCGGCGAGGTCTCCGGTGTGCGGCGCAAGGACATCGACCGCGTGCGGTGGACGTGGGACCTGTGCCGGCAGACCACCACTGCGCCGGGCGGGCTGGTGGACAAGGGCACCAAGGGCAAGCGCCGTCGGACGGTACCGCTGATCCCGGAGATCCGGGACCTGGTCGCCCGCCGGCTCGACGTGATCGGTCCCGACCCGATGGCCCGGCTGTTCAGCGGGCCCCGGGACGGCCGGATCACCACGGCGGTCCTGCGGGACGCGACCCACTGGGACGAGGTGGTGGTGGAGCTGGGCTTCGAGCACCTGCGCCGTCACGACCTCCGACACACCGGGCTGACGTGGATGGCGGATGCGGGGGTGCCGCTGCACGTCCTGCGGAAGATCGCCGGGCACGGGTCGCTGACGACGACCCAGCGCTACCTGCACCCGGACCGCCGCTCGATCGAGCTGGCCGGCGAGGCGCTGAGCGCTCACCTGAGCAGGCCTCGGCGGGCTCCTGGTCCCGAAGTGGTCCCGCCGGACTCCCCCGGCCGCCACCTGCGGCTCGTGCGCTGAATCAGCCGTAGAAACGGTAAAAGCCCCGCTGGCCTGGACTTCCGTCCAGTCAGCGGGGCTCCGACATTCCTGTCGGGACGACAGGATTTGAACCTGCGACCCCTTGACCCCCAGTCAAGTGCGCTACCAAGCTGCGCCACGTCCCGTGGTCTCGCTGCCTCGGTTCACCGATCTCGACCGGTGATCTTCGGCTTCTCGACCTTGCCTCCGGTCTCCCGGCGACGTGGAAAACAATACAGCACGTGGAGGGGTGCTCGCTGCCAGGTTTCGGGTGGCGGGGCCGGGTGGTGTCGTGGCTGGTCAGGGGGTGGGCTTGCGGGAGTCGTAGCGGAGGAAGGCGGGGCGCCGCGCCGCGAGCAGCAGGACGGCCGCGACACAGGCCAGCCCGCCGGTGACGACGGAGATCGTGACGGAGGAGGTGAGGGTGGCGACCGTGCCGGATTCGAAGTCGCCGAGGCGCGGCCCGCCGGCGACCACCACGATGAAGATGCCCTGGAGGCGGCCCCGCATGTCGTCCGGCGCAGCCACCTGCATGATCGTGTTGCGGAAGATCATGCTGATGGTGTCGGCGCAGCCGGCCGCCGCGAGCAGCGCCAGTCCGAGCCACAGTTCGCGGACGACCCCGAAGGCGGCGATGGCGAGTCCCCAGGCGGCGACGGCGGCGAGGACGGCCGCGCCGTGCCGGTGCACCCGCCCGATCCACCCCGAGAACAGCGCTCCGACCAGCGCTCCGACGGCCGGTGCGGCGACGAGCAGGCCGACCGTTCCGGCCCCGCCCCCGTAGAAGCCGACCGCGATGGCGGGGAAGAGCGCCCGGGGCAGGCCGAAGATCATGGCGGCGAGGTCGGCGAGGAAGCTGGTGCGCAGGTTCGGCCGGGTGGCGAGGAAGCGCAGCCCGTCGAGGACGGACGCCCGCTCCTTCGCTCCACCATCAGTACCGGCACCGGACCTCTGCGGCTTCATCGCCGGCAGCCGCCACATCGCGTAGAGCGTCGCGCTGAAGGCGACCGCGTCGAAGAGGTACGCGGACTGGGCCCCGAACGCACCGATGAGCAGTCCTCCGAGCATGGGGCCGACGGTCATGCCCAGGTTCATGCTCACGGTGTTGAGCGCGTTGGCGGCGGGCAGTTGTTCGCGCGGCACCAGGCGCGGGATCATCGACGACCTGGCCGGCGAGGAGAGTGCGAAGAAGCCCGCCTGGACGGCCACCGCCGCGTACAGCAGGGCGACGACGTGCAGGCCGAGCAGGGCCTGGGCGGCGAGCAGGACGGAGACGGCGGCGAGGCCGGCGGAGCCGATCAGGCCGAGGCGGCGGCGGTCGACGGTGTCGGCGACGGCACCGCCCCACAGGCCGAAGGCGACCAGCGGGACGAGCGAGAAGAGTCCGACGAGGCCGGTGGCGAAGCTGGACCGGGTGAGGTCCCAGACCTGGACGGCGACGGCCACGGCGGTCATCTGCTGGCCCACCGAGGAAACGGTCTGGCCGAACCAGACCCGCCGGTAGTCGGGGATGTCGCGCAGCGGCCCGATGTCGGCGAGCGCACCGCGGACGATCCGCCGCAGCCGCCCCGGGGTCGCAGCGCCCACCGTGGGAGCCGCAGCGCCCGCCGTACAGTCCGTGGTGCCCACCGTGGGGTCAGCAGCGTCCGCCGTACAGTCCGCAGTGCCCACCGTGGGGTCAGCAGCGCCCACCGTGGGGGCAGTGGTGCGGGCGGGGATGGACGGGGCTGCTTCGGGGGCTTGCGGCTGATCGGTCGACATGGTCAACCATGTTCGGCCACGACGTTTCACCCCGTCCCCCCGGGGTTGCCGCTACGGTGGCCGCCGTGGCGTCCTCCGATCGCGAACTGACCGCCCCCGTCGACCTCTGCCGGCCGGACGGGCGGCTCGATCCGGCGGCCGTGGGCTGGTCGCGCCGGCCGCTGCACCGGGCGAACCTGCGCGGCTGGGGCCGCACCAAGCGCTGGGAGTACTGGTGCGTGGCCGCTCCGACGCACCTGGTGGCGCTGACCGTGAGCGATCTGGACTTCCTGGCGCTGAACAGCGTGTACGTGCTGCGCTGGGACGGCCCGGCCGGCCGCACGAGCCCCTGGGAGGCGGAACGCACCGCCCTGGTGCCGTTCGGCCGCGGGGTCGCCCTTCCGGAGGCGATCGCCGGGTCCAACGGGAGCGGCACCGACGTCGTGGTGGGGCCGGAGCGGCCGACCGGCGGGCGGGTCCGGGTGGAAGTCCTCGGCGAGGCGGGCGGTACGCGGCTGCGGGCCCGCTGCGTGGCGCCTGACGGACGGCCGGTGGAGATCGACGTGTTCGCGGCGCTGCCGGACGGCCACGAGACGCTCGGCGTGGTCGTCCCGTGGGACGAGCGGCGCTTCCAGTACACCTCCAAGCACACCGCCCGCCCGGCCCGGGGCACGCTGCGGATCGGCGACGAGACGCTGCCGTTCGGGGCGGCGGACGACGCCTGGGCGGTGCTGGACCACGGCCGGGGCCGGTGGCCGCGGAGGGTGCACTGGAACTGGGGCGCCGCCTCGGGCCGCACCGACGACGGCCGCACGCTCGGCCTGCAGTTCGGCGGCCGTTGGACGGTCGGCACCGGCACCACCGAGAACGCCCTCTGCGTGGACGGCCGTCTCACCCGGATCGGCGAGGAGCTCGCCTGGTCGTACGACCTCGCGGACCCGCTCGCGCCGTGGACGGTCCGCACCCCGGGCTCGGACGGGGTGGACCTGGTCTTCACCCCGTTCCACGACCGCCGCACCCGCACCGAGGCGGGTCTGCTCGCCAACCGCACCGACCAGTGCTTCGGCCACTACCGCGGCAGCGTCCGGGCGGCGGACGGCAGCCGGATCGCCGTCCACGACCTGTTCGGCTGGGCCGAGGACGTCCGGATGCGCTGGTGACCCCCGGACGGCACGACCCGGCGCCCCGGTTCGGCGACCGGCCCGCCGAGCCGGGGGGGGGGGGGCAGGGCGGACGGTCAGCCGGTGACCACGTGCCGCTCCCCCGCCTCGACGGCGACCGGCAGCCGGTTGCCGGGCGGCGGGAAGGGGCAGATGAAGTGGTCGGCGAAGGCACAGGGCGGCAGGTGGGCCCGGTTGAGGTCGAGCACGGTGCGGCCGTCGGCGTCCGGCGCGGGCAGGGTGATGAACCGGAAGCGGTAGGTCTCGTGCCCGCTGGTGGCGTCCGCGATGACGCCGCTGAGCCGGCCGCCGGAGCGGCTGACGGTCAGCGCGTACTCCTCGCCGCACAGGGTGAAGGCGATCTGCCCGGTGACCGCGAGCGGCCGCTCCTTGCCGTCCGCGTTGGGGACGGTGAGCGCCCGGTCGCCGCTCTCGAACGGGGTGAAGACGGCGGGGACGGCCCAGTCCGGCGCGTACGGGAAGGTGTCGATGCCGGCGAAGGCGGCGCGGGCCGGGGCGTCCGGGTCGAAGACCCGCAGGGCGAGCTCGCCCTCGCGCTCGATGGGGACGAGGCGCAGTTCGCCGAGGGTGGCGCGTTCCGGGGCCGGGTCGGTGTCGGGCCGCAGCGACACCTCCCCGTCGAGGGCCCCGGCCGCGGCCGCCGATTCGAGCCGGATGCCGTACTCGGCCTTGGCGTCGAGCCGGACGACCCCGTCGGCGGCCCACCACTCGCCCGGCAGGCCGGGGATCTGCTCCGGGTCCGGGCCGAGCCAGTGCGTCCCCGTCAGTGCGAGCGGCCCGTGCTGGGCGCTGACGGCGGCGGCGCGGGCCTCGGTCCAGCGCTGCCAGGATTCCGCGGCGGTCTCTGCGGCGGTCATCGGCGGTCCTTCCTGAGCGGTGCCTGAGCGGCGGCGGAACGGTGGCGGATCGGATCCGCAAGGGCTCGCGGGCGGGTCGCGCCCGCCGGGTCAGCGTGCGGTGAGCGGCCGGAACAGTCCCTCCTGGACGACGGACACGACGAGCCGCCCGCTGCGGTCGAAGATCTCGCCGCGGGCGAGCCCGCGGGCGCCGTGCGCGATCGGCGACTCCTGCTGGTAGAGCAGCCAGTCGTCGGCGCGGAACGGCTGGTGGAACCACATCGCGTGGTCGAGCGAGGCCATGTCGAAGTTCCGCTCGCCCCACAGGGGTTCGACGGGGACGCGGACGGCGTCGAGCAGCGTCATGTCGCTGGCGTAGGTGAGCGCGCAGACGTGGATCAGCGGGTCGTCGGGCAGTTCGCCGTTGGTCCGCAGCCAGACGCCGCTGCGCGGCTGGACCCCGGCCAGCTCCTCCTTGCTCCAGCGCAGCCGGTCGACGTAGCGGACGTCGAAGGGCTGGCGCCGGCTGATGAACGGCGGCATCTCGCCGAGCCGGGAGCCGACCTCGTCGAGGGCGCTGGGCAGCTCCTCCGGGCCGGGGACCTGCGGCATGGCGTCCTGGTGCTCGATGCCGCCCTGCTCGGGACGGTGGAAGTCGGCGGTCAGCGCGAAGATCGACCTGCCCTGCTGGATGCCCAGCACACGGCGGGTGGTGAAGGACCGTCCGTCGCGGATCCGGTCGACCTGGTAGACGATCGGCACGCCGGGGACTCCGGGACGCAGGAAGTACGCGTGCAGCGAGTGCACCGGGCGGTCCCCGTCGACCGTCCGGCCGGCGGCGACCAGGGCCTGGCCGGCGACCTGTCCGCCGAAGGTCCGCTGGAGGGCCTCCTCCGGGCTGCGTCCCCGGAAGATGTTGAGTTCGATCTGTTCCAGATCGAGCAGGTCGACGAGCTGGTCGACGGGCGTGCCCATGTCCTGTGTCCTCTCCAGGCCGCCGGACGCCTGCCCGGGATCTCCGGTGCGGCGCCGCCCGGCGCTCTACGTCTACCGAGAAGTCTCCTCCGGATCGGGGAATTCCCGCCGTCCGGATCGGAATCCGCGGTCGGTCCGGCCCGGAACGGCGACCGGAACGGCCACCGGAACAGCCACCGGAACCGACTGCCGGACCTGCGTGGAGGGCCCGGAACGGCCCGGGACGGCCCGGCAACGGCGGCCCCGGAGCCGCGGGACGACGGCTTCAGACGAGCCCGGACTGCCGGACGGTGATGTTCAGCCGCCCGACCAGGCCGAGTGCGGGGTCGGCGGTGCCGGGCAGGGTCTTCACCACGCCGTGGTAGGCGAACCGGGCCGGGCCGCCGAAGACGAACAGGTCGCCGCTGCGCAGTTCCAGGTCGGTCCAGGGCCGGGTGCGGGTCTCGGTGTTGCCGAGCCGGAAGACGCAGCTGTCGCCGATCGAGAGCGACACCACGGGGGCGTCGACGCGTTCCTCCTTGTCCTTGTGCAGGCCCATCCGCGCGCCGTGCGGGTAGTGGTTGACGACGGCGATGTCGGGCTCGTACCCGGCGGCGCCGGGCACGGCGGCGAGGCCGTCCGGACCGTAGGCCGCCGCGAGGGCGCGGCGGGCGAGGGCGCCGAGTCCGGGCGGGAAGGGCTTGACCGGGGCGCCGTCGCCGTCGACGACCGTCCGCGCGTAGCCGTACGGGTACCAGTGCCAGCCGAGGCAGACGGTGCTCACCGACATGTGGCCTCCGGTGGGCATCCGGACGGTGCGCATCCCGGCGGGCGGCCTGGCCCAGTCGCGGCAGGCCTCGACGAGCGCGCGCTGCTCGGCGGCGTCCAGCCAGTCCGGGAGGTGGACGGCGCCGGGGGCCGGTTCGGCGGGCTCTCGCGGGAACGGGAGGGGTTCGCCGGTCATACGGCCATCCTCGCAGCTGCCCGGACCGGCCCGGGCACGGACGGCAGGACCGGCGTCCGGACCTCCGGCCCGGGGCCGGACGTCCGGACGGCCGGACGGGGGGACGGCCGGGCAACGGGACGGGTGGTCCCTGCGGGCTCCACGTCTGCCGCAGGATCGACATGCGGTGCACCGGCCGGCGGCCCACGCTGGTCGGGGAGCCGACCCCGCCCCGCCCCGCCGCGGCGCACCGTCTGCGCCGCTCCGTGCACCCGAGGAGCCGGCATGAGCAGGCTGGACTTCGCCGTCGTCGACCTTCCCGAGTCGTCCATGCACAAGACGGCGGTGCTGATCGCCGGCGCGCGCGGGACGATGCTGGTGGACACCGGGTTCACCCGTTCGGACGGGCGGAAGCTGGCGCAGCTGGTCGGGGCGATGGAGCGGCCCCTGACCACGGTCTTCGTCAGCCACGGGGACCCGGACTTCTACTTCGGCGCCGAAGAGGTGCAGAACGCCTTCCCGGAGGCGACGTTCCTGGCGCATCCGCTGGTGATCGAGCACATCGCGCAGACGTACCCGGCGAAGCTGTCGACCTGGGCGCACCTGGGGAGCGAGCTGCCGACCCGGCCGCCGCGGCTGCGGCCGCTGGACGGCGACGTGATCGAGTTCGAGGGGCACCGCTTCGAGGTGCGCGGTTTCGAACCGAAGCTGCCGGACCGGCACTTCCTGTGGGAGCACCGCAGCCGGGTGCTGCTCGGCGGCGTCGCGCTCTACCAGGGGCTGCACGCCTGGACGGCGGACACCCCGGACCCCGGCCGTCGGGAGGCCTGGATCGACATGCTGGACGCGATGGAGGCGCTCGATCCGATGATGGTGGTGGCCGGGCACCGGATGCCGGCGGCCACCCCGGACGCGAGCGCGATCGCCTTCACCCGCGACTACCTCAAGGCCTTCGAGCGGGAGGTGGGCAAGGCCGAGGAGGCGGCCGACGCCGAGGACGCGCTGCTGCGCCTGTACCCGGACGCCGGGCTGAAGCTCGCCGTCCGGCTGGGCACCCGGGTGGCGAAGGGCGAGCTCGTCATGGACTGAGCGGGAACCGGGCGGAGGATGACGGGCCGCCGACGGGCGGCGGCAGGTGGCCGGGGGCGCAGCAGGGGCGGCCCCGGACGAGGGCTCGTCTGACGATTCGCGTCGCATCGGCGGCGGGAATCGTCAGACAAGCCCTGGGCGGTGACGCGGTGGTCAGCGCCGCACGGGGTGTCAGACGGACAGGACCTGACCCGGGAAGATCATGTTCGGGTTGCCGCCGATGACACCGGCGTTGTTCTTGTACAGGGACTTCCAGTCGACGCCCTTGGCGTTGGCGATCTTGCTCAGGGTGTCGCCGGCCTTGACGGTGTAGTTGCCGCCGCCGGTGTTCTTCTTCGCCGGGGCGGACGGCTTCGGGGCGTCCTGCTTGGCGGTGGTGTTCAGCTGGGCGCGGGCCTCGCTGCGGCTGGCCTTCTGCTCGTCGGCCTTGGGGGCGGCCGGGGCGGCGGCCTTGGGAGCCGGGGCGGCGGCGGCCTTCGGTGCGGCAGCGGCGGCGGTGTCGACCTGCGGGGCGGCGCCGCCCTTGGTCAGGCCGGCCTTGACGGAGCAGACGGGCCAGGCGCCCGGGCCCTGCGCGGCGAGGACCTTCTCGGCGACGGCGATCTGCTGGTCCTTGGTGGCCAGGTCGGCGCGCGGGGCGAACGAGGTGCCACCGAAGGCGGCCCAGGTGCTGTTGGTGAACTGCAGGCCGCCGTAGAAGCCGTTGCCGGTGTTGATGTGCCAGTTGCCGGTGCTCTCGCACTGGGCGACGGCGTCCCAGGTGGAGACGGAGGCGGCGGAGGCGGAGGTGGCCGTGACGAGGCCCGCCACCGGCAGGACGGCCACAGCGGCGCCGCCCGCGATCGCCAGCCGGACGCGGTTGCGCTTGGTGGCGGTGGTGGTGGCAGCGGCAGTCTCGTTACGGAAGAGCATGGGATTCCTCTCGAAAGCCCCGGGCGGGCATGCGGAACCAGAGCCGTGTGGCTCTCGGTTCGCTCGCCGCGTCCGCAAGACGGCCGTTGCACGTGTTCGTACGTGCCGCGCCGCCCCGGCCACCCGCTTCGTCCGGGCGGTGGTCAGCCGCTCCGGCGGCACTCGCTCCCCCGGCCGGGGCCGGTGGGCGGTGCTCGGGTGAACCCGGGAAGTGCTCGGTGCACTGGGCAAAAACCTACGAGCCGTCCGGCCGGGCACCAAACAGTTTCGGGTCGTCCCAGCTCAGCGTGGTGTTACCGCGAGTATCGATCTAGCAAAGAACGGTGATATGCCCGTTTTGCCCGTGTTTTCCATGATCGGTCCCCACCCGATCGTGAGGCTGCTCACCGTTTCCGGCCTGTGAGCTCGGGCACAGCGTCGACAGATTGCGACCGCACGCCCACCCGTCGCAGTCAGATCCGCGGCAAATCCCGTCGGAGCCGGACGCACCCGTGACCCCGGCCACAACCGCCCGTTGGGGATGGCGGCCAGGCGCGCCCGTGCCACCCCCTGAGACCGGAGGAGTCCCCCTTGCCGCGCATGCTCGAAGTCAGCGACGAAGTACGAACCGAGATCGGCGACGACGAGGCCGACCGCCTGCTCGCCGGCGCCCACGCCCCGGACGCCTACGACTGCACCTCGTGCCGCGCCCCCGGCGACTCACTGCGCGAGCCCACCAGCACGGTCCTGTTCGTCGGCGACGAGACCGCCGTCCTGGCCTTCGCCCACGCCCGGTGCGTGCCCTCGCAGGTGGTGCCGGTGGACGAGGACCAGCTGCTCGGTGCCGTCCGTTCGATCTCCCAGGCGCAGGGCGGGGTCGGCGCGCCCGCGCCCGCACCGGCGCACGCCGCCCCCGGCGCCCATGCCGTCCCCGGGATGCCCGACTACGGCTGGTCCGCCCCGCCCGTGCGGGCGCCGCAGCCGCAGGCCCCGGCCGATCCGGGCACCCAGCCGGCGGTGCTCGGCGTCACCTGCGGCCTGGTGCTCTGCGGGGACACCCCGTACGCGGCCCTCGTGGTGGAGCCCACCGGGCCGATCGCCCGCCCCGGCAGCGGCTCGGCGGAGGACGAGTTCCTCTCCCTGCTCACCGACCACGGCTTCCAGGTGGTCCAGTCGGTCGACCGGGCGCCGGTCCGACCGCTGACCGGCTGGTCGGTGCTGATGGCGATGGGCCAGCTGCACGCGATCCTGCAGCCCTCGGCCACCGGCGGCAGCGCCGCGTGGTGGCAGGCCCACCAGCCGCTGCAGGTCACCGAGGCCTGGCGCGCCGCGGTCGCCCGCCGCTCCGAGGTGATCATGTACGCGGTGCCCGCCGGGACGATCGGCCGCCAGCCCCGCGAGGACCTGCTGCGGATGGCCCTCGACCGGGCCGCCGGGCATGGCGTCCTGGCCGCCGGCATGCTGCCGCTGGCCGGCACCTGACCGTGCCCGGCGGCAGATCGTCCGGACCCGGAGGACCGCCCGGCCGAGCGCCCGGCGGGCCTCCCGGCGGCACCCGGCCGACTGGCACAGGCCGGGCCGCGGAACCCCGCATCCCCGGGCGGTCTCACTCGTTGGCCCTCACGTGTACAGCTACGACGTCGCCCCGACCACCCGCCCGTCCGCCGGCCGCACCATCCCGGGCATGCGCCCCTCGTACGACGCGGGCCTGCCCGTCTCACCGACCCCGATCTACGACGCGCTGTACTCCGAGTACCGGAGACTCTTCCGGGCCCTGCCGGGCGACCGGACGGACGAGGAACAGCTCCGCTTCACCGGCTTCGGCGGGCCGGACAGGTTCTCCGGGTTCTCCGGGTTCTCCGGGTTCGGCGCGCCCTCGGCCGCGTCCTACCCGCAGCACCAGGTGTTCGAGACCTACGCGGGGCACGCGCACGGCACCCCGCAGTTCGTTTCGGAGAGCCGGTCGGCGGCCGCCGGGCGGGGGCACGGCACCGATCACCAGCAGGGCCGGCTGGCGACCCAGACCGCCACGGTCGGCCAGCAGGCCGGGCACACCTCGGCCGGCCACACCGCCGCGGAGCACGCGGCCACCGGGCACACCGCCGGGCAGGCGGTCGGCGGCACCGGGCAGGGCTGGGTCGCCGCCGGGTACCTGGGGCAGCAGCCGACCGCGGCGGGCGGCGGGCGGCACCGGTCGCTGCTGTCGCTCCCGCCGGGCCGCTCCGCCGAGCAGGCGCTCTGAGCGGGCGCTCCGAGCGGGCGCAGAAGCGGAACGGCCGGGGCCGGGCAGCACGATCGCTGCCCG
>NZ_JBFBJY010000140.1:0-11981 GCF_040702125.1 Kitasatospora sp. NPDC085895
TCGAACCGGTTGACCCCACGAAAGCGCGGATAGCCGGGCGTCTCGCCGGACTTGACCCGGCGGAAGAACGCCGCGAACGCCTTGTCCAGACGCCGAAGCGTGGCCTGCTGCGAAGAGAACGACCAGCGGCCCTGACGCTCCGGGTCGAACGCCCGGATCTCCTTCAGCTGGGCGGACTGATCGCCGTACCGAACGGTCGTCCTGCTGACGTGCCGGTAGGCGTCGCGGCGTTCCTGCAACGCCCCGTTGTAGAGCGAGCAGTGGTCGCGCAGCATCTCACCGAGCGCCTGCGCCTGACCCACGGTGGGCCGCATGAGGAACTTGTACGCACGGATCACCCGGCCCACCCCCTTCCAAGATCACGGCCAGCGACATCACCCTACCGAGCGCCACCGACAAACACGTCGGCTCCGCCGCCGCGCGGCTCCGGGCCAAGGATGCGTTTTTCTCCCCGGCTGAAGCGGGGATACCCACGCAAGATCAGGGATGGCGGCGATTCGCACGGTTGGTGGCCACGGCGGTGCGGGGGAGTAGGCGTGTACCACGTTGAGGGCAAGACGGCCGGTGGCTGGGTCGCTCTCGATGCGGGTGGAGTACAGCTCGATCTGCTGCCTGTCCTCGGTGATCGTGCGAATCAGCCGGCCCAGGCGCGGCTGGTGTTCGAGCTCGCGGCGTAGACCCTCAAGTGCCTGGTCGGCGCCGAGTTCCTTGGCGCGTTGGGCGGCGCGGTCGGTGACAACGGCGACCACCTCGCCGCCGGGGTGGTCCGGGTGGCTCACCCGGCGCTCTGCCGGGCCAGCAGGTTGGCGACGGCCTCGTCGATCGCATCGACGGCGTCTCGGTCGGCGGCGAGCAGCACCCGGCCGCGGTATGCGGAGGCGATCTCGGCAACCGTGACCAGGTCGACCACGGTGCCGACCTCGGCAACCTGGTCGAGCCGGTCGACCGGCACCTGGCGCAGCAGCTGGGCGGCGAGTTCTGCGTCGAGGCGTTCGGCGTCGCCGGGGAAGCCGTGGCCGGACCGCAGTGCGGCTCGGAGCTCTTGCACGGTGTTCATCGGCGGTAGTCCGAGGCGACCTGTGCTGTGTTCGGCGGGCTGGGCGCTCATTCCGACCGCCCTCCCTGTTGGCTTGGCCCGGCCTGGAGCCGGTTCCTGTATTGCTGACGGTACTCGTCCGCAACCGGGCTGCGGGACGGTACCTGGCAACCGGCTGCGGCGCCGAGGTGTCGGCTTCGACGGCAGCGGCGGATGGGGTCAGCTCTTGGGGAGAGTTATCGCCAGTTCGACCATGGCGGGAGAGGCTGGGCCGCCTTGGGAGCGCTCGGTCTTGTCGCCCTTGACGGTGGGTGCGACGGTGCGCTGGTCGACGGCTTCTCCGGGGGCGCGGCGGCGTAGGGGCTGTCGGGCTGCTGGTCTCGGTTGTGGGGGAGGAGCCAGAAGACGTGGCGGCGGGTGGCCTTGTGGACGGCGGCGAGCTTCCGGGCGACCGCCCAGCGCTGCTCGGGAGCCCGAGCCGATCGAGGCGGCGCTCCAGCCCGGCGGCCCAGTCGGCGAGCTCCTTGGGAGGGAAGACGTTGCCGAGCGAGAGCTTTGGCACGGTGTGCGGAACATCGCCGACCGCGGCGCCGCCGGTGACCTTGCCCGCGAGGAAGTCGGGCAGCACAAGGTCAGGGTTCGCCTGCCCGTAGGCCTCGATGCTGCGCACCAGCGTGTCGTACTCGTTGTCGCCGAGAGTGGGGCTGCCGTCCCGCGAGGGCCGCCTGTACCGCGGTGGCGATGGCACCGACGTTGGAAGTGGGGGAGCCGAGTGCCCTGCGTACCAATGACGGCGACCGACACCGACCCATGCGCACGAGCGGCAGGGCACCGAGCGCGCCCACGCAGCGCGGGCATGCGCGAAAACCTTCTCAGAGCTGGGTGTGTCTGAGACTTCCAGCTCGTGCTTCAGGGTCAGGGGTTGGCGGTGGCAGCTCCGTGTTGGGAGCGGGGAGTTTTGTAGCCGACTCGCCTGGGCTCGATAGTGCGTGGGTCGACAGCTTCTCCGGGGGCGCCGGCGGCGTAGAGGCCGTCGGGGGCGAGGTCGCGGTCGTGGGGGAGGAGGAAGAAGACACGGCGGCGGTACAGGCCGCTGTCGGTGTCTGCTTCGGCGCTGTCGTCGAGTTCGGCGTAGCCGACCATGCGGCCGTAGCGGGCCCAGCGGGGCTTGTTGCGGCGGCGGGGTGTTTTGTCGATGGTCTGGCGGACGTAGTCGAGGGGGTTGAGGTCTTCGAGCCAGACGACGCTGGCTTCGTGGGAGAGATCGCCCTCTACTAGTAGCGAGCTCATGACCCGTAGCTCTCCTTCGTCGCATGTGGCCGGGTGGCGGTGGTTCGGGGTGGTTCAGTCTGTTGGGCTCGGCGTTGGGCCCTGGGGGCATGGTAGATCGGAGGGGGGGTGGTGCTGTAGAGCGCGGGGGGGGGGCGGTGCGTTGTCGGCGTGCCGGAGTCTGGGGTGGGCTGGGGCTGTCTGGGCGCGGGTGTGGGAGTTGTCAGTCGGCAAGGAGTCCGGTCCCCGGGTAGAACTTGCGGCCGTTGCTTTTGATCATCTCGGTGGGGGATGAGAGGCCGAGTTCCAGGCGAACGCGGGTGGCGAAGGCGCGGGCGCTGGCAGGGCGGATGCCTTCTCCTGAGGTGCACCAGGCGGTGTAGGCGGTGTGGAGTTGGCCTTGTTCGACGCGTAGGTCGGCGGGGTCGGTGGCGTCGCGGGTACAGCATTCGGTGAGGAAGCGGCCGATGTGGTCTTCGGTGGTGGCGTAGGCGTCGGTGGCCATGCGGACGCGGGCTGGGCCGACGAGGGGGTCGGGGATGGAGGTGGCGGTGGGGGTGTTGCGCTGGTCCTGGATGTGTCGGTAGCGGCAGGCTCCCTGGATGAGCCAGTGGAGGATGCCGGGGCCTTCGTCGCGAACGAGTTCGAGTGCCAGGTTGTCGATCTTGCGTTCGTCGGGGACGGTTCGTTCGAAGGGGATGAGGCGGATGCGGCGCCAGAAGGCCATGCCGCCGGTGGAGACCTCGGGGCGGTGGTTGCCCAGCAGCCACAGGTGGTGGGTGGGGGTGAAGGAGAAGAAGTCCTGGCGCATGCGGCGGGCTTTGAGCTTGTCGCCGCCGGTCAGGAGCTTGACGCGGGCTTCGTCGAAGCGGTCGGTGGGCTTGAGTTCGCTGCATACCACGATGCGTCGGCCGTGGAGTTCGGTGAGTTCGGTGGAGTGCTCGGCGAAGGCTCCGCGGTCCATGAGGAAGCCGGGTGGGGCGGCGTCGGCGTAGTCGCCGAGGATTTGGATCATGGTGTCGAGCAGAACGGACTTGCCGTTCTTGCCCTGGCCGTAGAGGAAGGGCAGGACTTGGCCGCCGACGTCGCCGGTGATGGAGTAGCCCAGCAGTACGTGCAGGAAGCTGATCATCTCCTGGCCGTCGGTGTCGTCGCCGAAGGTGTCGGTCAGGAAGCGGTCCCAGCGGGGGGTGTCCATGGCCTGGGGGGCTACTGAGGTGGCTCGTGAGTGGCTGCCGTTGGAGGGGTCGGGTTTGTGGAGTTCACCGGTGCGCAGGTCGACGACGCCTTCTGGGGTGCATAGGGCGTACGGGTCTCCGTCCAGGTCCTCGGCGGCCAGGGACAGGTCGGGGGATGCCTTGGCCTGTTCGAGGAGGGCTTTCATGCCGGCGGTGGACATGGTCCGCTTGCGGTGCAGGTAGATCTCACGGTCGCTGAAGAGTCCGGTGGGGTCGGTGGGGGGCATCTGCTCGGCCATTTCGCCGGCTGCCCACAGGGCGGCCTTCTCGCCGCCGGCGCGCTTCCATCGGTAGCGGTCCCACTGGTACCAGCCGAGGCCCTCCACGTGTCGGAAGCTGTCTCCGTACAGGCTGATGAACAGCTTGGCGTTACCGCGGTCGGTGAGCATGCCCGGCAGGAGGCCGTCGGTCCCTGCCGGGGGCGGGGCAGTGGCGGGGGAGTGTTTTTGAGCGAAGAGGGGCGCTGTGGCGAGCTGTTCGTCGAAGGCCAGCATTTGCTGGGCGGCGGCGGCCGGATCGAAGCCTCGGGGGCTGTCGGCGGCACTCATGGGCGTCCTTTGAGGTGGAGCGGGCGGCGGGCCCCTGCGGCAAGTGCTGAGGCGATGATCTGGGCGTTCCGGGTTTGTTGTCTGGGGCGAGCGGTGTCGGCTGTTTCAGTCAGACGATCGAGAGCGTCCTGTTCGTGCAGGTGGCCTGCGGCGACAAGGCCGCCTGCGGTGAAAGCGGCTCGGTTGAGCTTCTCTGTGAAGCTGACGCCTTCGGGGACTGCGGAGCAGGCCAGGACTTCCTCGAGGAGTGGCTCCAGCACGCGTTTCGCCGTCTTGGTGCCGGTCTTGCGGCCTGTAGGGACCACAACAGGCTTAGGAACTTGCTGGTGTCCCTGGTTGGGAGCCAGACGGTGTCCGGTGCGGGTCAGTTCTCCTGCCAGCCAGGCCGGCAGAAGCGCGGGCTGGCGGGCCTCTCCGAGAGGCAGGTAGGTGCCGGCGGAGGTCCGGGTTGTGGGGGCGATGATGTAGCCGCCGTGGGCTCGTACGTCGACTTGCCAGGCCAAAGCGGTCTTGGGGCTGGAACCGGTAGAGGAGCGGAAGGCCGTCTCGGTGCGGTACCAGACGTGCAGCCCGCCGGAAGGGGTGCGCACCCTCAGTGTGGATTCGTCGGCTGCAGGGTCGGGCTGGCGGCGGTAGGCGGCAAGCAGTGCCAGGGTGTCGTAGCCGGATGCCAGCCCTTCGAGGTTGACGCCGTCGTGGATGTGAATGCCGGGGAGGAGCCTGTCACGGGCGGGCACTTGAGCGGGGTGGGCATCGATGTCGATGACCAGGAGACTTGCCGGGCCGCAGGCCACTCCGACGCCGAAGGATGGGTCCGTGTTCCACCAGGCATCGATCAGGGACTGATCTGTAGTGGCGGCGTGGAATCCGTGGCACCAGCGTCCGGCCGGCCGGCACGGGCATGTGCGGGGATCGTGCGTTTGGTCTTTGCAGGCGGGGCAGTTCGCGGCTGGGTTTTTGCGGCCTGCGGCCAGGGGGTGGACGGGCCAGCCCTGGGCGGCGCACCAGCGGGCGGCGTCGTGCGTGCGTGCGTGTCCCTGAGTCCCTGAGGGCTCGGTCCGGTCGCTGTGCGGCACGTTGCTGTCTGTCCTTGCCGAGTCGGGTCCCTTGAGTCCCTGGAGCGAGTGGGTGCCGTCAGTGCCAGGGACTGAAGGGACTGAGTCTTGGCCTGCTCGTTGATGTAGTGGAACTGGGCGTCGCGGTCGGGGTGCTGGGATCCTTTGATGGTCTTGGCGTTGGCCTGCAGGCTGAAGCCCTCCTCCCGCAGCAGGTTGCCCACCGTGTCGGCGCCCATGCGGTGTCCTGCCGGGTCAGCTCGTCGGCGAGTTTCCTGGTCGACTTCGTCGTCCAGCGCAGCGGCGACATCGGATCCCCGCGCTCATCTGGTTCGACCAGGCCCAGTAACGCGTGCCGCAGTCCCGGGTTCACCTCCACGGCCCTCTTACGTCCGCCGCCGGGCCGGCGGACCCGCCCCAGCGGTTCTGCCCCGGACTCCAGCTTGTCCACCCCTTTGCGGACCGTGGTCTCGCTGACATGGGCCGCCGGCGCGACCGTCCGGATCCCACCGTGGCCCACCATCCGGGCCTCGGCCGCCATCATCAGACGCCGCTGCCGCTCGTCCAGATGCGGGAACAACACCTCGAACTTCACGGAGAGTTAGCCACGGATCGAATCAGAGACACGGTTACCACACCAACGAGCTGCAGAGCAGGAAGCAACACCTTGATTCTCTGCGGGCCCTTACGAGATGCCTTGTCGATCGCGCTGAATGGAGTCGTGGAAAGCCCCTCACCGCAGGTTACAAGGCATCTCTTCGTTACAGAACCCCTTCCATGCCCGAGATCGATTGGTGGATTCGCGCTCAGGGTGCGCCGAGCGACCACTTCAGGAGGTTGGTTCCAATGCTCATACCGCCGCCGAATGCAGCTATCAGGACCAGCTCACCCGGCTGGGCGGCGCCGGTTCGATCCAACTCGGCCAGGGTGATCGGCACCGATGCAGCGGCGGTGTTCGCGTACTCCTTCAGCGTGAGGTGCAGCCTGGCTCGCTCCAGGCCGAATTCGGGCCAGAGTTCGGCGAGCATCACCCCGTTTGCCTGGTGCGGGACGAAATGCTGTACGGCTCCAGCAGAAATGCCGGCCTGGTGCAGCAACTTCCGGACCTCTTTCGGCAGGGTTTCCTGGACGAACTCGCGTACGCCGCGCCCATCCATCCGGAAGTAGTGACCGCCCTGGGCGAGTGTGTCTGCGGAGGCCGGGTGGCGGCTTCCGCCGGCGGCAACCTGAATGAGACGGTGTGCGTCGCCGCGGGTGACCAGAGAGCTCTGCAACAGGCCGAGCCCTGGTTCAACTGGTCCCAGCACGGTCGCGCCCGCGCCATCGCCGAATAGGATCGCCGTACGGCGATCCGAGTAGTCGAGGATCCGAGAGTAGATGTCGGCCCCAATCACCAGCCCGTAGGGCGAGACCCCGTCTTCCCCGACCAGCAACCGCTCGACCACCCGCAGCGCATGCACAAAGCCGCTACAGACCGCGTTGACATCGAAAGCGGCCGCCTGATGCGCACCGATCAGGTTCTGCACAATGGCCGCCGTGGCGGGCTGCGGCTGGTCGGGCGTGGATGTGGCAACCACTAGATAGGAGATTTGGTCGGCCCGGAGGCCAGCCCGTGTCAGCGCCCGGCGGGCCGCCTCGGCAGCCAGATCCGAGGTCGCCTCATGGGGGGCGGCCCGCCGACGTTCACAGATGCCAGTCTTGCGGACGATCCATTCTCCGGTGACGCCTGCCCGGTGAGCGATCTCGTCGTTGCTGACCACCGTGTCGGGCAGGTATGACCCAATTCCGACAATTCCGATTGAATTCATATCTTCTCCCTAGGGTAACAAGCTGGCAACTGAACTCTGTGCAGCCCCGCGTCAGCGGTGGAACTGCGATACAGTCCAGAGCTATCGCCGCCGAAACGATCGGCGCCAACAAAGCAAGGAGCGGGAGGCCCCGGGCACTTCGGCGCAGGGCGCCCCCATGGGTGCGGTCGCGGTAGGCCACGACCAGCACCACCTGGCGTCCCGAGGCGGCCCTGCGAGCGGCAGAAACCCGCGGTCTCTCTGCGGTGACGGCAAAGACGGGAGGTCGGCCCGGGGGTGCCGCGCGCCCGATCCCGCGAACACCCGCACCAAGATCATCTGATGTGCGGAAAGGGCTTGCGTGACCACCTGCAGCCGTCCACTTCCTGGCACCATTAGGCACAGGCCAGAGTAGCCATGGCATGTGGGCACCCCCCCTGCTTTTCATATTTACTGATCATTTCAAGATGGGGTTTGGCGCTTTCACAGGCGGGTGTGTGCCAGCTAACGCTGCATCTCGGGTGATGTGAGTTATCGACGGCCGACAGAGGGTCGGCTGTCGAAGGCCTGGAGTGCGGGCTTTCAGCGCATGGTCCAGCGTTTGCGGCCCTGCAGGACCCTGATGGTTAACTGATCATTTCAAAATGAGTTCGCCCCGGGGCTTGGCAGCTGAGGCGCTGGGACGGCAGAGTTCTGCACGTGTCGGATGATCTTGTGCCGGATGACCTGCGGGAGTGGGTGGCTCCGCTGCTGCCGCCACGTCCGCCGCCGCGACACCGCTATCCCGGGCGGCTGCCGGCGGACGACCGTGCTGTGCTGCGCGGCATCGTGTACGTGCTGTGCAAGAGCGTGAGCTGGCGGGACGTTTCCG
This sequence comes from Kitasatospora sp. NPDC085895, assembly GCF_040702125.1. Taxonomy (NCBI): domain Bacteria; kingdom Bacillati; phylum Actinomycetota; class Actinomycetes; order Kitasatosporales; family Streptomycetaceae; genus Kitasatospora; species Kitasatospora sp. NPDC085895. The sequence goes on from NZ_JBFBJY010000140.1 coordinate 7,805, forward strand.
CGGAGCGGACCGGGTGCAGCGGGATCACGGCCTGGCGGCGGCTGCGGGACTGGACCGAAGCGGGCGTGTGGCCGCGCTTGCATGAGGTTCTGCTCGCCGAGCTGCGGGCGGCGGGACTGTTGGAGATGGATGATGCCGCGATTGACGGCTCGCACATCAGAGCCCTCAAAGGGGGGCTCACACCGGACCTTCGCCGGTCGACCGGGCCCGGCCGGGCAGCAAGCACCACCTGATCGTCGACCGGCACGGCACCCCGCTCGCCGTCACGCTGACCGGCGGCAACCGCCACGACGTCACCCAGCCCCTGCCACTCCGCGGTCTGCGCGGCAGACCTCGCCGCCGGCCCCGCAGGCTGTTCGCCGACCGCGGCTACGACTACGACAAGTACCGCCGCATCCTCCGACGTCGCGGCATCACCCCGAGGATCGCCCGTCGCGGCGTCGCCCACGGCTCCGGACTCGGCAAGACCCGCTGGGTGGTCGAGCGGACCTTCGCCTGGCTCCACCAGTCTAAACGCCTGCGAATCCGCTACGAGATACGCGCCGACCTCCACCTGGGCCTGCTCCAACTCGCCTGCAGCATCATCTGCCTACGGAAGCTCCGAACCTCATTTTGAAATGATCCCTAACGAGCTGGTGCGTGATTGCGGCGGGTTGGGCTTGATCGGCTGGCGCGGCATGATTTTCCTCTGTGGCGATCATGGTGAACCGTGCGGTCCTCGGCCATCGGGTGCTGACCGGTGTCTCGCGTGGGCATCTGGCAGAGCTGATAGCCGAGCTGGCGTCGCCGTGGCAGGCGGTGGTGGAGGGCAGGCGGCATGCGATCCGTGGTGGTGTACGGCGCCGGGCTGCCGGTGCGGGCGCCAAGCACCGGCTGGTGTTCACCGATCGGGTGATAGCGACGCTGATCCATCTGCGACACGATCTCCCGCACGCCGTCCTGGGTCTGTTGTTCGGCGTTGACCGCTCCACGATCACCCGGGCCGTCGCCGAGATACGCGGCCTGCTCGCCCGGCGCGGCTTCGCGGTGCCCGACCGCCCCGGGATCCGGCTGCGGACCCTGGCGGACGTGTTCGCCTGCGCCCAGGCCGAGAGCGTGGTCCTGCGGCTGGACGCCACCGAGGTCCAGGTCCGACGGCCGGCCGGCCACCGTGGCGGGCGGCGGGCCTTCGTATCCGGCAAGAAGAAGCAGAACACCATGAAGGCCACCGTCGTCGCCGACGAGGCGGGCCGCACCCTATGGGCCGGCAACCTCCGCCCGGGACGCATGCACGACGCGACCGCGATCCGCGGTGAAGGCATCGACGACCTGTTCCGCCGGTTCCCGGATATTCAAGTCCTGCTCGATGACGGATACTTGGGGCTGCGGCGGGACCATCCCGGCCAGGCGGTCACCCCGCCGCGGAAGGCGAACAAGATCTGCCCGCCGGAAGTCCACGAGGCACGCGAACGGGACCGCCACCAGCACTCCTCTCAGCGCATCCCGGTCGAACACGCCCTCGCCGACCACAAGCGGTGGAAGGGTCTGACTCGCTGGACCCACCGCCGCGACACGCTCCCGGAGACCTACCTCGCCATCGCCGGACTGGTCTCCGACCGCACCGCCACTACCTGAACAAGGCCCCAGCTCAGGCCGGCACATCCCCGCCGCAATCACGCACCAGCTCGTAATACTCCAGTGAGAAATCGTGCTCTGAGCTGGTTCTTCTTCGGTAGTGGCAGTGGCGGGCGATGGCTTGGTGGTGTCGGCGCCAGTGGGACCAGTTCAGGGCGTGTTGGCGGTGGTCGCGGTCGGGTCGGGGGTGGGGCAGGAGAGCGTCCAGGAGCCGTCGGATCTCTGCCACGGTGAGGGCAGTGGTGCTGGTCGGGTCGTTTCTGCGGTTTCCCGGACAGCGGCCTGGGCGGCCAGGGCGGCGAGGAAGGCGTGGGCCAGCATGGCCAGGGTGATGTGCCGGTACCAGCCGGTGTAGCGGCGAACCTCATACTCGTCCAGGCCGCACTCGTTCTTCGCGGCCTGGACGCACTCCTCGATCGCCCAGCGCATGCCGGCGATGCGGACGGGTCCGCCTCGGTGGTGCCGACCGGGGCGTGGGCGAGGTAGTAGGCGATCTCGCCCGGGTCGGACAGGCTGCGGCGGGCTAGTACTCCAGTACGACTTCGTGATCTATCCGGTTGAGGGGCTGGCTAGTCGTCGCCGGTAGTGGCTGTGGCGGGCGGTGGCCTGGTGGCGTCTGCGCCAGTTTGACCAGTGCAGCAGCCGGTGCGGGGACGTGTTCCTCGGGTTCAGCAGGGTGCCGAGCAGGTGGCGGATCTCCGGGACGGTCAGGTCGATCGGGTCGATGGTGCGGGCGGGTCGGTTCGGCTGGGCGGTCCTTGCCGGTGCCGCGTCGGCGGCGAGGACAGCGAGGAAGGCCAGCGCGAACATGGCCAGGGTGATGTGCCGGTGCCAGGCGGTCCAGTGACGGACCTGGTAGTGATCCAGTCCGACCTGGCCTTTCGCGGCCTGGAAGCACTCCTCTATGCACCACCTGGTCCCGGCCACCCGGACCAGCTCGGACAGCGGCACCCGGTGCGGGGACCAGCACAGGTAGAAGGCGAGTTCGCCGCTGCTCGGGTTGCGGCGGATCAGCAGGTGCCGATGGCCGTCGGTGCCGATCTCGATCCAGGCCCAGTCGTAGTAGCGCGGCCCCTTCGCCCCGGCTCCGGCGCTCTGCCGGTGCCAGGCCGAGGCAGGCAGGCGGCCGGCCACCGCATCCGCGCGGGCAGCGGTCCGCCCCTGGTTGATCCGTACTCGCGTGCTGCAGGCGACGGCCAGGACGTAGCCGATCCCACGGGACTCCAACAGGGCGCGCAGGCCGGGGTCTTGGCCGTAAGCCTCATCCCCGGTCACCCACGAGGCTCCGATCCCGGCGTCCAGGGCAGCGGCGATCATCTGCCCGGCCAGCGTGGGCTTGGTCGCGAACTCCACCTGGTCGGGCACCCCGGCGCGGGTTCGACGCTCGGCGTCCTGACACCACGAGGCGCACGGCAGGTAGAGCCGACGGTCGATCAACGCCCGTCCTCTGCTGGAGGCGTAAGCGAGGAAGACACCGACCTGAGTGTTCTCGATCCGCCCGGCGGTGCCGGTGTATTGGCGCTGCACGCCCGCCGAGGCGGTGCCCTTCTTCAAGAAGCCCGTCTCGTCCACGATCAGGACGCCGTCGTCGGCACCGAGGTGCTCGAGGACGTAGGCCCGGACGTCGTCGCGCACTGCGTCGGCGTCCCAGCGGGTGCTTCGCAGCAGCCGCTGCATCGGCCCGGGCCGGGCGTGGCCAGCCTGCTCGGCCAGCCGCCAGCAGTTCTTCCGCTCGACGCCGGACAGCAGGGCGAGCACGAAGGCGCGGGCCGTCGCCCGCGGTTCCACCCGCCGGAACCGGCCCGCGATCCGGGCCATGGCCTGGTCGAACATCGCCCGCCACCGGGCGGCGTCTATGCTGTGACCCGCGGCCACCGCACGATCATCATGAGTCCACACAACCCTTGATGATCACGCGGTGGCCGTTGCCGTTCCCACCCGGCTCCAGCGCAAGATCACGAAGCCGGTCTGGAGCATCAGGCCGACGGCATAACCGGATCGGAGCCGTCCCACCCGAGAATCTGGCGCTCAGGCTCCCGCAGATGCTCCCGGACGCGGATCTGCAGAGCCTGCAACACCTCGCCGCGTCGGCTGGCGGTGAGCTCATCGAGGAAGTCCCGGCAGCGTGCGAGGAGGTCGCGACTGGCCTCCGATGAGTCCAGCGCCGGCCGGAGGACGGGCCAGTAGAAGGCTTCGGACAGAACCGTGTAGAGGCCGAGGGGGCGCGGGCTGCGGTCGAGTTCCTCTGCGGATTCGAGCTCGGCCGAGTCCAACGCCTCCAGGAGTGTCCGCGCCTCTGGAACGTGGGCTTCGAGCGCTGCTCTGACGAGATCATCATCCGAGAGGTGCGACATCGGTCCCCTTGACATTGACGGGTAGCTCGGACAGGACGCCACTACCGCAGCAACTATCGCCGACGACTCGCCAGCCGCTCAACCGGATAGATCACGAAGTCGCACTGGAGTACTAGCCTCACCAATTCACCGTGGTGACCAGGCTTAGTGACGGAGCATGAGATAGGCGTAGGAGGGTGCCTCGACCTGTGATGATTCAGCTTCTCAAG
>NZ_JBFBJY010000141.1:0-11964 GCF_040702125.1 Kitasatospora sp. NPDC085895
GCTGCCCTCAGCTTCAACCAGGTTGCTGCGACAACCCGGCGGTGCAGGTCTCTCACCTCACTCGACTCCACGGCGCCTCGTGGCGCACCCACCCGGTTCGACAAGACACCCGAGAGCTACCTCGCCGGCCTCCACCTCCGCGCCTCGATGATCTGGATCAAGGACCTCACCAAGGCCACCTCTTGATCACGACCAAATACGGTCCCTAGCACCGACCTGCCGGACAACCAGGTCTGACCCGACCGGCCGCAGGCCCGGCCAGGCCTGACGGATCGGCGCCCCGGCGGGTCGCACGGTCGGTGGTGTGGACAGTATTGGCGCCTACATCGTCGGCCCGGCCGCTTCCCCCTCTTGGCGGCCGGGCCGTCTCGCGTCCGCGAGCGGGCCCTTGGACCTGTCGCCCCGGCTACGCAAGGGCGCTCGGATCGGTTGCGCACCGGCCTGCGCATCCCGGGTGGCTGGCTGCGCGCATGCGCACCTCCCGCCGTACGCGTGCGCCGTCCCCGCTGTTCTGGATCCACGTCAACCCCTACGGCCGGTTCGAGCTCGACATGAGCAACCGGCTCAACCTCCACCCCGCCGTGGTCATCCCCGGCCAGCACGCGGACGCACGGCAGACTGCGTCCGCCGAGGAGAGCATCGGACAGTGGCAAGAGGGTGGTTCGGGGTCGAATCCGTCTGGCTTCGACCCCGAACCCGAGGTCACAGCCGGGCGGGGCGCGGGTCTGCCGTTCATGGAGCAGGCGGTGTTGATGCGCCTGAGCTGGACGAGGACGACAACGGTTGGATCAGCAGCCCGAAGCGCGGCGCTGGGCAGTGCCTTGATCCTTGGCCGTCGGCAACCGGGGGCGGGCGCTGGTTCAGGCGTCGAGGTGCTGGGTGAGGAAGAGGGCGGCCCGGTCGAGGGCCTGATCGGATTCATCGAGCAGGCCGGTGAAGGACTGGAAGACGTGCGGCACGCAAGCCGTGACGTCCAGGATGACGTCGACCTCGGCGTCCCGGGCACGCTGGGCCAGGCGCACCGAGTCGTCCAGTAGCAGTTCGTCCGTTCCGACCTGCAGCAGCAGCGGAGGGAAGCCGGTCAGGTCGGCCAGGACGGCTGGGGCGAGCAGTTCCTGGTGGGGGTCCTGCCCGGCGAGGTACATCTCGCCGGTGTGGGTCATGCCTTCGGAGGTGAAGAAGGGGTCGATGCCGGCCTTCGTCGTCATCGTGGCGCCGGTGCGGGTGTGGTCCAGGCCGGGGGAGAACGCGACGACGGCGCCAGGCACCGGCAGTTCGGCCTTCCGCGCGGCGAGGGTGGTCGTCACGGTCAGGCCGCCGCCGGCCGAGTCGCCGGCGAACGCGACGGACTGCGCGTCGACCCCGTCCTCCAGCAGCGTCCGGTAAGCGGTGAGGCAGTCCTCGATGGCGGCGGGGAAGGGGTGTTCCGGCGCGAGCCGGTAGTCCAGCGACAGGGCCCGGTATCCGGTGCGGGTGACGAGGCCGGCGGTCAGGCCCATCGCCGTCTGCGGGGAGCCGAGGGAGAACGACCCGCCGTGGAAGTACAGGATGGTGCCCGGGCGCTGCTCGCCTTCCGGCTCGACCAGGACCGCGGGCCGCCCGCCGAGCTCGGTGTCGGTGGTGCGCACCTTCGGCACGGTGAACCGGGCCATCATGCGGGCGAAGTCGTCCCGCATCTGCTCGACGGGCTGCGGCTCGAACCCCTTCGGGCCCTGCCGCAGCAGTTCGGCGATGGCCTCGCGCTGTTCCTTGCTCACTGAAGTTTCTCCTTCGGCGCACGACCGGTACGTTGTATGCCATGGAAGATAATGCATATGCCCAGGCATATAAAGCGGGCGGCGAGGCGGTGACGGCGACGGCGACGTTCTTCAGCGACTTGGTGCGGTGCGAGACCCGCCTATACAACGCCCTCAATGACCGGCTGCGCCGCCGCCACGGGATCACGGCCTCGCAGTACGAGTTCCTGCGCTACCTGCGCGATCGCCCGAACGCGCGCGTCGGGGACCTCGCGGGCTTCTTCGCCATCGGCGTCGGAGCGACCAGCAAGGGAATCGACCGCCTCGAAGGGCGCGGCTTGGTCAGGCGCGTTCCCGACACCGCCGACCGCCGCTCCTCACTGCTGGAGCTCACCGACACCGCCACGCAACTCGTCCACGAAGCGGATGAGACGTTCGCGGCCATCGGCGTGCTCATTCACGAGGCCCTTGACCCCGCACAGCTGCACGACGCCGGGCAGGCGCTGCGGCAACTTCTGACCGCGCTCGAACACGATGGGATCGGCACACCCGCCGGCTGAAGCGGAGCGCCCGAGTAGCGAGCGATCCCGCCTGCGCCACTGACGGGCACGGGCGCTCCTACAAACGACCCTTTCCGGGTGCAAGAGCGGAAACGCTCGTCATGGGCGGCCCGGGCACCCGATCGGTTCTCAGTGACCGGGCACCCGGCCCCGTCCGGCGACGCTCCCGACCTTGCCCGGTGCTCACATAGCGCGGCTGCGCCGGCCGGCCGGGTGGTGCCAGGCGGTAGTGAGGCGGGCGAGGATGTCCTGGAGCCGACGGATCGCGTCTTCAGCGTCGGCGTACTGCTCAGCCCGAATCCACCGGCTGATCGCTGGTGCGGGAAGGGCCCGGAACGAAGAGATGCCTTGTGACCTGCGATGATGTGAGTTCTCTACGCTCCATCAGCACAATCAGCAAGGCATCTCGTAAGTGCAATCCTCTCATGCCGTAACGGCCGTCTCTGCAGCGTTCGACGAGCCGAACCTGGTCACGGACGCGGGCCTGGTCCCGCTCGTCCGCCTGGCCGAGCGACTCGACCTGCCGGGCCTGATCACCGACAGGCTCCGGATCAACCAGGCTGACAACAGTGGCGGCGCCAACCCAGCCGCGAAGGCGATGAGCCTGGTGGCGGCGATGTGCGCCGGGGCGGATTCGATCGACGACGCCGACCGGCTGCGGCACGGCGCGATGAACACCCTGTTCAGCGTCGTGCGGGCGCCGTCGACGCTGGGCACCTTCCTGCGCTCGTTCACCCACGGCCACAACCGCCAACTCCACGCGGTGCACCGGGACTTCCTCGCCCGCCTCGCCGCGAGAACGCCGCTGCTGCCCGGCGTAGGCCAGGTGGCGTTCGTGGACATCGACCCCACCCACCGGCGGGTGTTCGGACGCGCCAAGCAGGGTGCCGAGGTCGGCCGGTTCAAGGGCGTTCGCACCCTGCATCCGATCCTGGCCACGCTGTCGACGCCGCTCGCGCGGCCCGTGATCGCGGCAGTGCGGCTGCGGCGCGGAAAGGCCGCCGACGCCCGCGGTGCCGGACCGTTCACCGCCGAGGCCATCGCGGCAGCCCGGCAGGCCGGCGCGAGGGGCACCGTCGTGGTGCGCGCGGACAGCCAGTTCTACAACGCCGACGTCGTCGCGGCCTGCCGCCGCGCAGGCGCCCGCTTCTCCGTCACGGTACGGATGAACCCCCACGTCGCCGCCGCGATCGGCCGGATTCCCGAGACCGCGTGGACGGCGATCCGCTACCCGGACGCGTTCGTGGACCCCGACACCAGGGAGCTGGTGTCGGATGCCGAGGTTGCCGAGGTGGAGTACACGGCGTTCACCGGCCGGACGAAGGCAGAGCACGTCACCGCGCGGTTGATCGTGCGGCGGGTCCGCCGCCTGAACGCCGAAGTCGCCGCCGGGCAGGGCGAGTTGTTCACCGCCTGGCGCTACCACCCGGTCTTCACCGACAGCCCCTTCGAGGTGCTCCAGGCAGAGCTGCAGCACCGCCGGCACGCCGTGATCGAGCAGGTCATCGCAGACGGCAAGTCCGGGCCGCTCGCCCACCTGCCCTCCGGCAGCTTCCAGGCCAACAATGCGTGGCTGACCCTGTGGGCGATCGCGTTCAACCTGCTGCGAGCCGCCGGCAGCCTCGCCGGCGCCTTCCACACCAGAGCGACCACCGCCACCCTGCGCGCCCACCTGGTCAACATTCCGGCGCGCATCGCCCGGTCAGCACGCCGCCTGACGCTCCACCTACCCGACCGCTGGCCCTGGCAGCAGCCGTTCACCGACCTGGTCGACGCCGCCCACGCACCACCGGCCTGAGCACCGACCCGACCCTCGCCCGCCAGGGCCCGACCAGAGCAGACGTGGAAGAGCTGGACAGACCAGCGGATGCCCCACGCCCTCCAGCCGGTCACCCCGAAAAGCCCACCGAAACGATCACCCTCGAATCAGCTCGGTGGATCCGGGCTCAGTGGTCGGTTTGACGGCGCCGAAGGTGGGACCGTCGTCGGTGGGCAGGGCACGCCAGTACAGGACGGGCGTGAGGGCGGTGACGGCGGCGCCCTGTTCGTGGCCCGAATGCCGGTGCGTCCGAGGACGACCAGGCCCGCGTGCTCGCCGCCGGTCTGCAGGAACACTACTTCCGCGACGGCGGGCACCGTGCGTCCGGCCTGGCGGTGGAGTCCACAAGCATCGAGTGGGCCGACTTCGACATCCTGTGACAACCCGGAGAACAGCGCTGGACGCACGCAAAGGGTTTCCGTTGAGAGAGGCCCTCTCGTGGCCCCTGGGCCGTGTTGGGGCCGTCAAGTGGTGAGACCGGACTCTCGGTCGGTCCTGATCGCACCGTTGTTGGAGCTCAGCGCGCCCACCTGTCGTATCCAGGAAGCTCTCTGCGGAGAAGGCTGACGAACGCGCGTCCACATGCCAGTACCGGTTCGGTGGGTAGATCAGCGCTGAACGACTCTTCCCCGCCGCCCGTGCCGAAGGAGTTCACCACGTCCTTCGGGATGGCCGGGGACCAGGCGAGCAGGCGCTCCAGCGGGCGCTCCGACAGGTCGAGCGCAAGGGCAACGCGATCCGGGTCATCGCCGAGGTGGCGATCCAGACAGGACGACACGCACCCCATGAGCCCGGCCGTGGCCTGCCCCTCCCAGTCGTCTCGGGCGCCAGCGAGCCAGGCGGGAGCGTCTGCGGCCCTCTTGGCCTCCTGGGCCAGAAGGTATAGCCACACTTCGGCCTGGTAGTCGCGGACCCAGAAGCCGGATCCGCGATAGTCCATGTTCGAGCTGCCCATTCGCGGAGTAGACCACGTAGGCGCGGTCGCTCTCCACGAGATTCCGGACCGAGCCGCCCTCATGACCGGGCGCCGGCCGATCGGGGTGACTCTTCGCGCTCACCGGGCCGCCGCGCGGCCGCCGTCCCGGGGCCCTGCCACGTATGCGCACGTGAGGGGCCCGGGCCGATGCGCGCCCGCGACCTCGCCATCATGCCGAAGAACATCGAGAGTACCCGGCACAAGCTCAAGCGCCTGGTCAGCCTCGGCGTCCTCGCCGAGCCCGAACCCGGCTTGTTCGCCCTGCACCGCCCGAGCAACTCCGCACAACCAGCCCACCTGACCAGGGCCGACGGTTGAATCGGGCTGGCGCCCCGCCCACGGGCGTCACCGTGCGGCCCGGCCGCCCCGAACCTCGCCGCGCCCAGCCCCAAAGCACGAGCCGCAAGCCCTTCCAGCTGACGTCGGGGCCGCTCCGAAACCCCTTGGACGGCACGGGGACTGCCTTGCTGAAATGGGAGACGGCCGCTGTTGGAGTCGAAGGGAGGCGCCGATGACCGAGATCAGGCTGCAGCTGTCGGTCCGCGACCTAACCCACGCGGACCTGCCGTCCTGCGGATGGGCCGGCGACGCCCTGCACGTGCGCCAGCTCGCCGACCAGATCCGCCGCGCCGAGGCCGGCGAGATCGACTACCTGGCGGTCTGCACGCCGGTCGGGCTCCCGGTGGCGGTCGGCGCCATCGACTACACCGTCAAGCCCGGCGCAGGCACACTCTGGCAGCTCGGCGTCCACCCCGCCCTGCAGTCCTGCGGCATCGGCACGCTGCTGATCCGCTCCGCCGAGCAGCGGATCGCCGTCCGCGGCCTGACCTGCGCCCAACTTGGCGTCGAGGGGGACAATCCGCGCGCCCGTGCCCTCTACGAGCGCCTGGGCTACCAGGCCTTCGGCCGCGAGCCGGACTCCTGGGACGTGGAGGCCGAGGACGGCTCTCTTCAGCGGTACGAGACGATGTGCACGCTGATGCGCAAGGACCTGGCGTGACGCTGGATTTCGCGGCATTCGTCGCCGATGCGACGGCCGACCCGGCCGTCGTCGGGCTCGTCCTCAAGGGCTCCCGGGCCCACGACGGCATGATCACCCGTCACTCCGACCACGACCTCTACGTCATCCTCGCCGACGACGCGACGAGCGAGCTGGCCGCGCTCGACGGCTACCGCTCCGCGCGGCTCGACCTGGTCGTCACCAACCTCGGACAATTCCGCCAGCCCGCCGACTGGGAGCGGTACGCCATCGCCCGCTCCCGGGTGTTGCTCGATCGCAGCGACGGAGAGGTCACCCGGATCATCACCGCGATGGGGCGGCTCGGCGCCGAGGATGCCTTCCGATCCGGCGCCGCCCTGCTGGACGCCTACGCCAACTCGCTCTACCGCTCCGTCAAGAACCACCGCGATGGCAACCCGCTCGCCGGCAACCTCGACGCGGCCGACAGTGTCGGATTCCTCCTCGACCTGCTCTTCGCACTGGACCGCCGACCACGCCCCTACAACAAGTACCTGGCCTGGGAGCTGGACCGGTTCCCGCTGCCCGGCTGGGAGAGCAGCGAGCTGCTGGAAACCGTCGCCCGGATCACCGCGACCGGCGAAGTGGCGCCGCAGCAGCGACTCTTCGCCCGGGTCGAGGCGGTCGCCCGGGCCGCCGGCCACGCGACGGTGCTGGATGCCTGGGGCGAGGACTTGCTATTGATGCGACCCTACCCGGACTCCTCGGCCCACCAGCCCTCATGATCAGGTCAGTGCCTGCGAGGCAAGCCGTCGACCAGGTCCGGGCGGTACTGGATCTGTAGCAGGTGTCGACCCACCCGGCTTCGACGGCGCGCCCGGGGCCAGGCGTTCGAGGGGCGCCAAAGACGAGAGCGTCACCCCCGGTGACAGACATATGATCGGGCCGGTCGCCGGCACGGAAGCCGGGCCGGGTTGTCGGATTCAATTCGAAGCGCCGGCGCTCGCGCCTGACGTTGCGTCCGAGTCGAGGAGGACAGTTGACTCTGCGGAAGAAGGGCACCCGCCTGATCACGGTCGATGGCGTGGCGTATCGGTGGCGTGTGTCCGGCGGGGCCGGTTGCTGCACAGAATGCGCGGCGGGGCGGTTCGACTTCGTGGTTGAGCAGGCCGATCAGAAGGGCGCGGTGTTGATGGCGGCGACGTCGGCCTTTCCCGTGGTTCCCTCCGCCGTCGGGGCGGGAGTTCGCGTCGCGCTCGATCACGGGTGGCAGCCAGCGCGAAGGGGACCGGCTTTCCGACTGACCGGTCTGGTGTAGGCCATCTCCCGGCCACCGGAGGGCCCGCGATCGGAGGGCACGCGTGGCGTCACTCGATCCGGTAACCCGAACGAGGAATCATCGCCCTGATCCCGGACCCGAGTCCGGCAGGCCAATAGCGTCACGGCCGTCGGCGCCGGAGCCGATGAAACAGCCTTGGAAGCAGCGCCACCTGGAACAACAGGGCTTCGCCGAGCTCGTGACAGTTGATCCCGCTGTCACCCGCACCGGTCTCGGTGGACAGAACGCAGTACTGGCCTCACCGCGTTGCCGGCGGCTCCGCGACGCGCTCAAGCTCTTCAACGACAACATCACCGCATGGAAGGCGATCAGGCGATGACACCTGACGAGCAGGATCTGGTCATGGACCTGGCGGTCGGATCGGGAGAGGGTCCGACGCGCACGCTCGACGAGGTGCTCACCCACTTCGGCGAGTCCGACGGTGCGGCCCTGGCGCTCCGGCTGCTCCGGGACGCCATGGAGCGCCGGGACGGCGACGACGTCGAGATGGCGTTGATCGTCCATGGCGCCGCCGACGCCTCGGTCGAGGAGTTCCTGGAGCCGTTGATCGAGCTGTTCCCTGCCGACTGGCACAGGAAGCACGAGGACGTCGTGTCCGTACTGGGCGAGCTCCGCTCGCCCAGTACGGTGCCGACGCTGGTCGGGGCGACTCGCCGGGTTCCCGAGTACCTGGAGTTCGACGAGTTCCGGGCGCTCGCGGTGAAGGCGATCTGGGCGCTTGGCGGTATTCCCGGCGCAGAGGCCCGGGAAGCCCTCGAGGGCTTGCGCGACGCCGAGAACGAGATCATCCGTGAGAACGCGGTGAAGCAGCTCGCGCGTCGCGGCGAGCTCTGACCGCGGAGTCGTAGCCGTTCCGACCAAGATCAATCTCGCCAGGATTCCTGTACCTCAACTACTCACATCCGTGGAGACCACCCGCCGGGCCGTCAGTGACTCCCAAACTCCTGCCGGGCGAAAGCGGCGTGCGAGGCGCATCACCACCGGCCCAGGGAGCATGATGTGTGGAGCAGGACCGCGAAGGAGGCCGGACGGTGAGGGCGAGCGACGTGCACAGCCGGTGGCAGCTGGACAGCGACGACTGGCAGCAGCACCCCGCGTACATCGCCGCTGGCTGGCGGATGGCGCTGGCCGGCGCCGTGTACGAGCAGCGCACCGCCCGCGGCTGGTCCAAGGCCGACCTCGCGGAGGCGGCCGGCCTCACCGAGGACCAGGCCGAGGACATCGAGTGCTCCGGCGTCGACCCGACGCCCGACATCCTGCAGGCCCTCGGCCACGCCTTCCGCGCCGACGTCCTGTTCGCCACCGCCGGACCCGAGCCCGGCGTCCGGTTCATCGCCCACGACGGCCACGACGGACCCCACCACCAGGCCGCCTGACCCCGCACCGCCGGCGCTGCGCTCCCGTCCAGGTGCTCGTGGGCGCTGCCGCTGCCGAGGGCGCCCAACGTCCGCAACCGTGACAGCGGGCCGCCGACGGCGCCGGCGCGGCCGGATCAGCTCGTTTCCGTACGTGATGGCCGACAGGCCGGGCGTGCGCCGTGCGAGGCAGGCCGCCCCCGCTGCGCGGGTGGCGGCCTTGGGCAGTCCTGCGAGTGCCCGCAAACTCCGGCGCAGGCCCCGGCCGCTGCGTGAGCGGCGGAGGGCCTGTTTCCGGGGTCTGGGACCGCTGGCGGTTAGACTTCCCGCCCGGCCCGAGCGTCGGCCGCGTGAACGAGGGCATCGATTTCGTGCGCAGGTCTCTCGCCGCCGGGCGCCTGGCCAGCCGCCCGGCGGCCGACGGAGCCGCCGCCGTAGCGGCCGAGCTGCTCGCGAACGCGGCGGAGCTCACCCGGTTCATCACCATGGTCAGCGCCCCGGCCGGCATCGCGGACACGGGGGCTCACCTGCGCCACTTGACCACCGGCACCATCGACCGCCGAGAGGAAGGATGCCGCCCAAACTGTCCCTGCAGTCGAGAGATGCACCTTCTTGGTGATGCTGCACCTGCCGCCCCAGGAGCCCACCCGGCAGCCGAGCAAGCTCGAGCCGCCCGGCGCACGTATGACACACCCCGAGGCCATCAGAAGACAGGCTCGTATGTGGCTACCCGGTTCGCGGGCGCCGGCGGTTCTCCTCGGGAGTCAGGAGCCCGAGCCGGGCCTGCCCGCTCCAGTGCTCGCGCCAGCGCTCGGCCTGGTCCCGATCAACCAGCTCGCCGAGCCCCTGCGTGGTCGAAGGGGTCATCCCGATGTTCTCCCAGCCGCCCTCGGCGACCGCGAACGCCTGGCTGATGTCGTTGAACGACGGCCCCTGGAAGTAGCTCACGTGCAAGTTCCCGGTGTCCAACAGCACCCCGGACTCATCGGAGGTCAGGGTGCCGGCAGAGACCCGGCCCTCCAGATAGCCAGTGGTCAGGTCGTCGACCTCCATACGCAGCACGTTCCGGACCTGCGAAGCGAGACTCGGGGCCTTCAGGCAGGCCCTGTACGAGAAGTCGATCGTGGTGCCGTCCACCCGGATCACCTCGAAGCCCGGGTACCGACCGATCAAGGGCGGAGCGATGCGGATGTCCGCTACACCCACGCCGATCTTGTCGGCGGCCTCGTGGTGCATGTCGAGGAGGTCCCGCACCAGATCGAAGTCGTCCCCGGACAGCACGGTTCCGACCGCATGACCGTGCAGTACGGCCTGCACCGCCTTCTCGGCTTCCCCCTTCGTACGGTACTGCCGCGGTCCGATCCGGAACACGGGCATCCTCAACTCCTCGGCTCAGCAACGCTGGTAGCACCTCACACTAAGGCTCGGCAACGCGCTCCAACGGTCGTTTCAGCCATTGACGTGAGCCTCGACAAGCAATCCCCGACGTCCCGGACCCCACCGCACCACCCAAGATTCGCCGTCATTGCTCGTGCAGCCACCCATCGCGCTCACCGGCGCCGGAACCCCGCCCGGCCCTACCAACTGACGCCGAGGGCCTCCAGCTGCGCGACCTGCTCCGTGCTGAGTTTGGCGCGTCTTGCGCGGACGTTGTTGACCCATGCCCCGAGCGCGTGCTCCTCCACGCTCCCGTCGGCCCGCTGCACGGGCTCGCGGTGGCTCTGCGGGGTGGGCGAGCCGTCCCGGTGCGCTGCACGTACGGCGCGAGGGCGGCGAGGCCGAGCTGGAAGCGTTCGGCCTGGAACACCTTCGGCCGGGCCATGGCCCTCGCCCGGGCGGCGACGAGCTCCGGGGCGGGCTGGATACCGAGCGCCGTGAGTAGCTCCTACTGCTGCTCCACCAGGCCGGCCCAGCCGGCGCGCTGCGCCCGCACCCACCTGCCGAGCCCCACGCCCTCGTAGACGACGTCCTCGACCAAGTCGTCCCACCGAACGTGGCCGTCGGCGGCGAGCCGCCACGTCCGGGCGGAGGCGTAGTGCCGCTGCCAGACAATCAGCCACGAGGGAGCCCACCACGGGTCGATCTCCTCCAACCGCCGCCGACGCTCCTGCGCCGACACCCCGCCCTCACCCTCCCGCACCCCCGCCGCAGCCCTGAGCCCACCCAGGAAGCGCCCCTAAGCTGTACCCACCGATCGACGCCCGCGCCAGCACCGCCAAAGACCCACCGTGCCGCTGCGCCCATTCCCTGGCCCAGTCCAGGCCCACCTCGAACCGGGCATCCGGCAGGGACCAGACCATGCTGCGCGCGTCCAGCATCTCCACCCCGGCGCCGGGGGAGGGTCCCGGCAGCGTGCTCGCCGCGTCTGTCTCCGAGCCACCGCCCCAGGGCTTGGCCCCACGCCTTCCCGAGCGGCACGACGCCCGGGCAGTCCGTTCGGCGTTCACGGCCGTCCGGCCAGCACTGTCGCAACGGATTCCGAATTTTCCGAGAACTTTCCATTTGGCCAGGTCAGATGGCATTCAGGGCAGCCGTTGGGCTCTCGTTCCGCGATGGGTGAGGGGGAATCGCTGCGGATTTCGTGCACACTGGGCTTCGGGACGCCGACGTCCCACCCCTCCGGCGGAACCGGATCCCGGGCAGCTGACTCGGCCGGCTCCGCCCGGCAACCGCCCGAGGCACGGTGTGTTCGGTGCCGGTCCGGGAGGATCCCCGTCGCTTGCCAGTACCGGCCGGTCTTCCACGGGCTCCATCCACCCACGAGTCCGGTGCCCGGCCATTTGCCTCCGACCGCGGGAAACCGGATCGGCGCCACCCGGTGCAACCCACCGCACGCCGATCTCCCTCCACATCACGACACGATCGACCCACGTGACACTGCTCTACCGAGGAACATCACCCATGACCCACGGAGCCCACCCGAATGCTCCCGCACCTCGTGCAAACATCGATCATGCCCGCGACTGCGCGGACTGCCGCGGCTGGGGAACCGTGATCACCCCGGACGGCCGCCACGAACTGTGTCCGGCCTGCCAGCGGCCCGACATCGAGTATTCGTCGACCGTCGGGCCCTGACCCGCAGTCATGGCGATCAACGACTTCGCGACCACCGAGTTCCAGCTAGATGCAATACCGGTGATTTAGGTTGTTTTCCGCCTGGACGGGCTGGTTTTGGTTGGCTCGACCAGCGAGACGGTGGGGACGTCGGGTCGGGGTGGGCT
>NZ_JBFBJY010000142.1:0-11951 GCF_040702125.1 Kitasatospora sp. NPDC085895
AGCGAGCATCACACCGCAGGACGAATCATCAGGAACCGGACAGCCCAGCCGAACCCCTCATGCCGGCGCGCGCGCGTGAACGATCGAGGCTGGCCGGCAGGCAGAACATCGCCGCAGGCCTTCGCCATCACGCCCGCGACCCCAACCGCCCCCTCGCCACCCTCCGCATCACCTGATCAAAACCGACACATCGCGAGAACGACGCAGCCCTGCACCCGGACCATCAAGATCCGAGTGCGCCTGGTACCCAACATCCGGGATCAAGCCCCCACCGGTCAGAATACCTAAATGACGCCGCGCTGATGGTTCTCTAGGGGAGATGATTAGGGTGGAACCCTGATGGTCGATTTGCCCCAATTTGCGATGTTGGGTCTGAGGGTTGGAAACGGTGATACTCCGAACGCAGGGAAGGACACCAGCTCCGAGGCTGTACGCACTGCCGGCGAGTTCCGAATAGATTTGTGGTGCAGTGTCGCTCGATTAAAGGAGACTGATACATGGGACCTGTGCGACGCGGCCATGCCTTCCTAGGGCCAAGTGGAACCTTCTGTGAGAGCGCTCTTGTGGCGCTGTCTGACCCGGCGGGTGCACCGCGCATCGCAGTGCCATCCGTGGAGGCCGCCATTGCCTCCGTGGTAGCAGGTCAGGCTGAGGATGCCGTCATTCCCATAGAATCCTCAATGGGCCTGATCGACGACTCACTTGACCATCTCACGCATGGAGTCAGGATCCTTCGCGAGACATGGGTTCCGGTCCGCTTCGTTTTGGCCGCCCTGCCAGGGACGCAACTGCATGATGTGCGTCGCATCGCTACTCATTCTCAAGCGTACGCCCAGACACAAAAATGGCTTAGCAAGAACTTGTCCGAAGTTTCTTATCAACCGGCATCTTCAACGGCAAGAGCTGCCGAAACCTTACGGGATCCTGATGCCGCGCACGACGCTGCAATCTGCTCACCTTCGGCAGCCGAAAAATATCACCTCAGAATACTTGCAGCTGACCTCTCGCCAGATTCACAACCGCACACTCGTTTCGTTAAAGTCGGGATTTCCCGCAGAGAGTATCTATCTGATCCTACTGGCGACGATACCACCAGCCTTGTGCTTGCAGGATCGACTCACAACCTGTTATCTATTGCCGGAAAACTGGCCGCCTGTCAAGTGGAAATTCTGAGGGTTCGCTTTCGCTTCAATGCAAAGAATGCAGCCTATCGCGGATATCTCTGGCTGGATTGTCGTGGTCACATTAGCGAGCATTCTCTCGCCACCGCCATCTCGGCTATCCGATGCCGCGCGGATCTGCGTGTCATCGGCTCCTATCCAACATCGCAGCGCCCACCTGCAGACAGCCGCGAGGAAGGTGCAGCAGGTTTTCGAGCCGTGCTTAATCATCGTGCCGCGACGCAGTATGCAATGCTTTCCGACCCCGCCAAATTGGCAGCAAGTAATCTTCTCTCGCGTATCGCTGATGACCCGCAGTACTGTCCGCGCTATAGGCGGGATTGGCCATCGCAATGGCGGCTAGGAACCTTCAATTCTTGGGGACTCCTCACCTATCTCAACGTGCACAGCCAGCACCAAAGCATCATTCTGTGCATTGATTGGGCAGGGGAATGACTGGGTGCTCAGGAATTACTTCAGTCGTCCATTTTGTGTTAACTGACATGGCATCTGAAGTTATATCCAGATTCTTGCTTGGTTGACGAAAATTTCTCTGCCCCGAGACAGGTCCAAGAACTCTAGCCAACGGACACTCTCGAACAGGTCGCTGTCGGGTCCACGCAACGGCAACTAGCCGTCGATTATGAGTCCAGACCCATGGCCTTCTGGCATCCGCGCGGCAACTGGCAGCAGGCCGGCGATCATCGCGGAGCCTCGCCGTAATGAACTTTAGGATCGACATGAGAAAAGCAAGTGACATGCGCGCTGGATTTGAACCATCGGAATCCTCGACAATTGCAGCCGATGCAGTGATAAGCGCCCTGTTCGAAGCCGGCGTGGATACCTTCTTTGGCGTTCCTGGAGGGCCGGTGATGCCTTTGTTTGATGCAGTTCTCCGGCACCCGCATACTCGGCTTATAGAATCGCGCCATGAGACGACAGCCGTTTTTTCTGCGATGGGTTACTGGGTTCAATCAGGACGCGTTCCAGTAGTGCTGGTCACCGCCGGACCGGGAGGAACAAATGCAGTCACTGGAATGGCGGCAGCATTTTGTGAAGGGGTGCCCGTCGTAGTTCTCTGTGGAGACGTCGCATGGGAAAGCACCGGGAATATATGCCTGCAGAACATGGGACCAGAAGGAGTCGACATTGAGAATGTTGCCAGATCCGTGAGTCGTGCGACGTTGCGCTTGCCGGAGGCGTCCACAGCATATGGGTACGCCCGGTATGCAGTTGCGGCTGCAACCGCTCCTGGCGCCAACGGCCCGGTACTCCTGGTCCTGCCGCTCGATCGCGCCGCAACAACCATCTCAAAATCGAATGCGATAGTGGCACCGGACAGCCAGGGCACCCTGCCAGTTGCGGACGCCGACACTGTCAAGAAGGTAGCGCATTGCCTGGCCGGGGCAGAGCGACCTCTTGTGGTGGTGGGGGCCGCATGTAGAAATGCCACCAGTGAGGTGAAAGCGTCTGTCGAGACACTGGGACTGCCCTTCGTAACGACGCCACGAGGTAAGGGAGTGCTGGATGAAGACCATCCGTTGTCGCTGCGCTCAGGTGGCATGGCAGCCTCCTGGTGGGCGCGACGTTATGTCAGCGAAGGGGTCGACGTCGCCTTGGTGCTTGGCACCGATCTGGACGATGTCTCCATCGGACCAACTCAGTATGTAAGGCCCGGAGGCGAACTCATCCACATCGACCTCGATGCCCGGGTATTTGGCCGCGGACTGCCCACTACACAGGGGATCGTGGCAGACTTGAGAGCTTTCACGGCGGATCTGGCGGCGATTAGCCGAAACTTTCAGATTAGAAATCCATATGGCGCGGATCTCCGATCTCGTGCAGTTCAGGAATCACCATTCGACTGTCCCGATTTTGCCATCGACGCCGCCAGCCCAGTGGCTCCGCACCGTGTTTTGCACGATCTCGAGCATGCAGTTGGACCTTCAGCACGGTTCGTCTCGGACATCGGCGAACACATGCTGTTCGCCCTACACTACCTAACGGCCCGTACAGTGAACTCCTTCGGCATCCACCTTGGCTTGGGCAGCATGGCATCTGGAATCGGATCGGCAGTCGGGAGAGCCATAGCTGATCCCACGTCACTCGTGGTGTGCATCTGCGGAGATGGTTGCATGCAAATGGCGGGAAGTGAACTCCTGGTGGCGCGCAAGCATAACCTCCCGGTTCTGACAGCCGTATTCAATGACAGCCGCTATAACATGGTGTATCACGGTTACAGGCAGCAGTACGGCCGTACTGCTGCCTGGTCTTCGCCCGACATCGACTTCAGTCTTTGGGCTAGGTCTCACGGAATCCCCGCAACAGTAATAGACCGGCCCGGCCAGATCACCAGCGAGTTGGTAGAAGGTCTTATGGCGTATGGCGGACCAGCCCTTCTGGATATTCGGCACGACGCTGACGTGCGCATCCAGGGTGCTGGCAGAGTTGAGACTCTGCAGCAAATGTCCCTCGCGCATTCGGATACATGACTTAAACCAGGTAAATCCCTTGCAATCACCCCCTGGAAAATTTTTGGCCAATGGCTGGCCGACGATGAATGCGATCTCGCTCCAGATTGTGACAATCGTATGGAACCACTAACTGTCAACAGCCTGATCCGGGCAGAAGACATAGAGCTTGCCGCCAATCCGTTGCAGATCGTCCTACCTTCTGCCGTGCGGTCGACAATTGCCCGATGTCATGACTACGTGAATGACGAGATTGCCAGAGACCGGCCGATCTATGGAATAACTACAGGCTACGGGGCTCTGGTGAATCACATCGCCAGCCACGATTCCGATGAGCGGGCACGAGGTCTGATCGACTTTCTTACGGTCGGCCAGGGAGACCCGCTAGCTCCAGCTGTGGCTCGAGGCATGCTGCTGGTGAGGCTGATAGCGCTGAGTCGCGGACAATCCGGGATTTCTTTGCCGTCCATCGAGGCTCTAGCATCCTTTCTGGAGACGCCGCTGGCCCCGGTCGTGCCAGAATATGGATCAGTAGGTGCTAGCGGAGACTTGATTCCACTAGCCCATGCGGTACAGGCTCTGACGGGGCGCAGCGAGGTCTTCCTTTCAGAGCGCCGAATTCCAGCCGACGAAGGCCTGCGGCAAGCCGGCCTGACTCCGCTGGTCTTGACAGGTCGCGACTCGCTAGCCCTCGTCAATGGCACCGCACTCACCGGAGCTGCCTCAGCACTCGCGGTCTCCCAGGCCAAGCGCTCAACCATCGCATCGCTGTACCTGACCGCTGGGCTTGCCGAACTGCTTGGTGCTGGCCCTTCATTCGCAGACATCAACCTTGCAGCCTCCAGCGGTCATGCCGCGGTGAGCTGGGCCGCCGAACGGCTTCGCGACCTACTCTGCGCCGGCAGAGTGGCTAGCGGCAGGCCTCTTCAAGAGGTCTACAGCCTACGTTGCACCCCGCAACTGGTCGGTGCTGCAGTCTCCGCGCTCACCTGGGCCAACGGCGCCATACAGGACGACCTCAACGGGGTCAGCGACAATCCTCTCTTTTTTCCCGACCTAGACAAGGTCGCCCACGGCGGCAACTTCTTCGGACAGACTCTCGCCTTCGCAACAGACCTGATTGCTAACGTTACGACACAACTGGGAAATCTGGCAGAGCGGCAACTAGACCTGCTCGTCGACCCCCGGCGGAACGGTGGCCTACCGGCACTCCTAACCTCAGAACCAGGTCGGCGCCACGGTCTGACCGGCCTGCAAATCTCCGCCACTTCCCTAATCGCGGCCATGCGCCGCGACTGCACTCCCGCCGGCATGCAAAGCATTGCTACTAACCTGCATAACCAAGACATCGTGCCCTTCGGTAACCAGGCCGCGCTGACCGCACTGCGGCAGACGAAACGTCTTCGCGTGATCCAAGGCATGCTCGGGCTGGCACTGCGCCAGGCCTACTTTCTCCGTGGGCACGATCCTGCAGCTTCGGGAGGTCAAGACCTGCTGGCCGTGTTGTCTACCATCGACCCCATAGTGGAAGACCGCCCTTTGGATTCAGATGCACGCCATGCGGCTGACGCGCTTGACACCCTGACCGCAGATGCCGCTTGCGACCTGGCAAGAGGCATCATATGAAGAGGATAAGCAGCTCCCGACCGGCGTCCGTCCCAAGCCACGAGCTTTCCGTCCTCGACTCGATCGAGCGGGCTGTGGCTATCGCAGCCGATCAGCCTGCGACTGTCGCCCCTAACGGGCTAGTGCACACGTGGCGGCAGGTATATCAGCGGACTGCTTCGTTGGCGGCTGGCCTGCTGGCATTGGGCCTGCGCCCGGGCGACCGGCTGGCGGTCGCGCTACCCAATCATCCTGATTACCTGGAATGCTTCTACGCCTGCGCGATGGCCGGCCTGATCATAGCACCACTAAATACGCGCTTGTCACCGGAGGAACTCTCGCGCTACATCGATCTGATCGACCCGGCTGCGATAATCACTGACACCACCTTCGCCTTGGATATCAGGGCACAAAACAATCGAATCTTCATCCTGGCAGGCAACTCGGACCGCAACGATCCCCGCGAGGGAACTGTTCTGTTCTCGGACCTCCTGCACACGGACCCACTTCACACGCCAATTCGGCGTAGCGAAGACGAGCCGGCCGCGCTCTTCTCAACTGGAGGAACCACAGGGACCCCCCGGGCCGTGATCCTGACGAGCCGTAACTTGGTCACCAACGCCTATCACGTGCAGATGTCCCTGAATTACAGGTCAACAGATCGTTACCTGCATGCTGCGCCGATGTTCCACGTTGCCGACTGCGCTTCCCTGTTCGCTATTACCTTGGTGGGAGGAAGCCATGCGTTCCTGCCTGCCTTTTCCGCCGGGGGCTTCGGCTCGCGACTCGAAGCTACGCGGTCCACCGCTACGCTGCTGGTACCCACCATGGTCCACTTGCTGCTCGATAATGCCGCTGTCCAGGCCGCTGATCTCTCGTCATGGCGGCTGCTCTTCTACGGTGGCGCCCCTATGTCTCCAGCCACTCTCAGCCAAGCGATGCAGCAACTACCATGCTCTTTTGCTCAGGGATATGGCATGACCGAGCTCTCCCTGGCCACGGTTCTCGGTACTGATGACCACAACCCACAATGCGGTAGAGACAACCGCGACATGTCCCGACTCCGCTCTGCTGGGCGCCCAGCGCCTGGAGTGAAGGTACGTGTTTCAGACTGCGCTTCTGACGGCGTCGGCGAGGTCCAGGTCAGCGGTCCGAACACGTTCGCTGGCTACTGGCGCGACCTGAACACCACGGTGGCGACCTTTACGGCCGACGGCTGGGTCCGTACCGGAGATCTCGGTTTCCTGGACGCCGATGGCTACCTTCACCTCGTTGACCGCAGCAAAGACATGATTATCACAGGCGGAGAGAACGTCTATTCGACCGAAGTCGAGTATGCCTTGGCCTTGCATCAGAGTGTCGCGGAGGTCGCCGTCATCGGTCTCCCAGATCCCCGGTGGGGGGAACGTGTCCACGCTGTTGTTGTCCCCCATGCCGCCTCTAATGCCACTATCACCGCCGCCGAACTCGATCGATTCGCCCGCGACCACCTTGCCACATACAAGACCCCCCGCAGTTATGAATTCGTTGACAGGCTACCCAAGACCGGGCCCGGAAAAATCAACAAGAAGGAGCTGCGAAAGAGTAGAATCAATTCGCGCTGAAATCCCCAAAGGGGGAGATGTGATCCGGATGGCGACGCGGTCGCCGATCCATATTCTCGGCCGAAAGGATCCCTCAGGGACTGGCTGATGGCTCCTGCTTTGCTTACAAATCCCTGGGTATCGGGCCCCTAGTTTCACTTCGGCATTTCTGACCTTCTATAAATGCCGGGCGAGCGCATCATTAATCCGCGCACCTCGAGAGACTGATTCAAGCGATAGGAAAGCGAACGGAAGAGATTGTGAAATTCGAAAACATCGGCATAGTCGGTACCGGAATCTGGGAAGGTCCCACTGTTAGCAACTCTGACTTCTCACGCTACTATCCTGGCTGCCACCGATTGAGCGATCCTCTCAGGGGAGACGTATCGGTCGAGGGGACTGTCCAGCTGGCGGGGAAGGTTCTGGACCCCGCAAAGTTCCCGCAGACCGTGAAGATACTTAAGGAAACCATCGGAGATCCCTTCCGCGGAGCCAGGGAGAGGCTGATACTTCCCAATGGGGTGAAATCATCAGAAATCGAGACCGCGGCAGCGCGACGCGCACTATCGGACGCTGGTATTGAGCCCGGTGATGTTGACTTCCTCCTCGTCCAGTCCTTCCTGCCCGACGAGATCCAGCCTCACAACGCCGCACTCGTAGCCCATAAAGTTGGAATTACCAGAGCGCCATCGTGGAATATTGACACTCTATGCAATAGTGCGATAACGCATATGCTGGTTGCATCTTCACTAATTGCGTCCGGAGTGGCAAAAAATGTGCTCTGTGTGCAGTCTACTGCGTACTCAAAAGTCTTCGACATGACCGAGTCTGTGGCTCGCACGGTTGGCGACGGTGCCTCGGCCTTCGTTATTGGAAAATCCAAAGGTGCATCGATCACAGGCGCATGGCGCACGGATGGAAGTTTGTATCCTGGGATTACTCTGAAATACGCCTCAAGCGGAAACATGGGGGTTCCATTGCCAAATCCGCGCGTAATGTTCGATCGTCAATCAGGCGTAGAAGTGGTGGCGGCACTTGAAAAGTATTCCCGTCTGGTGTGTGGCGCGGTCATTGAGGATTTTGGGGTGGTCTATTCGGGCATCGATGCATTCATCTGCAATCAGAATACGGTCTGGATGCCATCATATACAAGCGAGATTATCGGCATTCCCACAGAAAAGCTGTTTCATACTTACAAGGAGTACGGGAACGTCAACGGGGTCGGCCTTGCGGCAAGCCTGCACCACGCGCGGAAAGGCGGAAGGCTTACAGCAGGATCCAAAGTCCTCGTGTTTGGAGCAGCTGGCGGATTCACGGCAGGCGCCGTGCTGCTTGAGAGCTGATCCCGATTCACCAGCACGTCAACCTCGGTTCGACGTAAGCATTCACGAGGTTCGGGCGGCTGTGGCCTTCCTGCGATGTGACAGGTCCAGTTGCGGGTTCAGCGCGGTGTGTGCTCGTATCTGTTGCTGAGCCTGTCACGCCGGGTGGGAGGGCAGGGCTCCGGCATAGTCGCGACTTGCCCGGATTGTCCGAACCTTCTCGGCTGACTCTGGAAGCGAGCCTCGCAGCTCAGCTGCGTCCGGCCGGCTCGGAAGTCAGGGGACAACTCAGGCATTCCGCGACCTTGCCGGGGCCCTGGGCATGGGCCCGAGGAAGAACACGGATGCGTCGGATGTGGTGGCGTCGGTCGCCGAGCTGGCGGCCGAGCAGGCCCGGGCCGGCGGGATGCAGCTGCTCGGCGAGGGCGGACTGCTGCAGCAGCTGACCCGGCACCTGCTCCAGCAGGCGCTGGAGGCCGAGATGGACGAGCACCTGGCCTCGACCGCGGAGCCGGGCCGCTCGGCGCGCAAGGGCGGCAACGCGCGCAACGGCTACCGGCTGAAGACGGTGATGACCGAGGCCGGGCCGGTCACGCTCGAGGTCCCGCGGGACCGGGCCGGCACGTTCACGCCGAAGGTCGTGCCCCGGCACGCCCGCCGCACCGAGGGCCTGGACAACCTGGTCATCTCGCTGACCGCGAAGGGCCTGACCTCCGGGGAGATCGTCGCGCACCTGGCCGAGGTCTACGACATGACCACCAGCAAGGAGACCGTCTCCACCATCACCGACCGGGTCCTGGAGGGCATGGCCGACTGGCGCACGCGCCCCCTCGACCCGGTCTACCCGGTCCTGTTCATCGACGCCGTGAATATCAAGGTCAGAGACGGACAGGTCGCCAACCGGCCCGTCTACGTCGTCCTCGGCGTCACCACCGACGGCTACCGGGACATCCTGGGCCTGTGGACCTCCAGCGGCGGCGAGGGTGCCAAGTACTGGCAGTCCGTGCTCACCGAGATCAAGAACCGCGGGGTCAAGGACTGCCTGATTCTCATCTGTGACGGCCTGACCGGGCTGCCCGACGCGGTCGCCCAGGTCTGGCCGCAGACCGTGGTGCAGACGTGCATCGTCCACCTGCTGCGGAACTCCTTCCGCTACACCTCCAAGCGGGACTGGGCGGCGGTCGCCCGCGACCTCAAGCCCGTCTACACCGCGCCGAACGAGACCGCGGCACTCGAGCGGTTCGCCGAGTTCACCACCACCTGGGAGGCGTCCTACCCGGCCGTCGTGCGACTGTGGGAACGGGCCTGGCCCGAGATGGTCCCCTTCCTCGCGTTCGACGCCGAGATCCGGAAGATCATCTGCACGACCAACGCCATCGAAAGCCTCAACTCCCGCTACCGCAGGGCCGCCGGCGCCTGCGGCCACTTCCCGAGCGAGCAGGCCGCCCTCAAACGGCTCTACCTCGCCACCCTCGCGCTCGACCCCACCGGCCGCGGCCGCCAACGCTGGAGCAACCGCTGGATGGCCGCCCTGAACGCCTTCGACATCACCTTCGACGGGCGCCTGTCAGCCGGACGGGCGTAGGCCAACCGGCCCACGCCCGACAGCAAGATCAACACATAGTCCAACCGGGTGTCGTACACCTAGAAGTCTCCTGAAGATCTTGCTGGCAGAAGGGGGTCCTGGGGCGGGAGGTCCCTTCTGCCGTTATGCGGTGGCTGGGGCCAGTGTCCAGGTGCTGCTTGCGCGGGTGAGTCCGAGGTTGATGAGGCTGCGGAGGTTGAGGGCGGCGGCGCGGTTGTGGAGCCAGGTGTTGTTCTTGAGGACGCCTCGGTAGGGGACGCGGCGGTTGCCCCGGGCGACGAGCCAGGCGATGGCGCGTTCGACCGGTGGCCGCCAGCGGCGGTACTCGTCCTGCCATTCCTGGCTGGTGGCGGCCTGGTCCCGGGCGGCTTTGAGGAGGTCGTACTGGGGGTGAACGTTGAAGGTGCGGCCCGTCTTGGAGCGGGTGCAGTGCTCGCGCAGGGGGCAGTCGAGGCAGAGTTTCTTGAACTGGGCCTGGCGGTTGCCGTTCGCGAGGGGACGGCCGAGGGGCTTGGCGTGGCCGGCCGGGCAGGTGACGGTTCCGGCTTCGGTGTCGACGTGGAAGTCGTCGGTGGTGAAGCCGCCGGGGACGGCCTGCCGCAGCGGTGGCGGCTTGATCACCAGGGTGTGGCCGTCCGCTTGGAGGGCCTCGCACAGTTCGCCGGTGCCGTAGGCGGTGTCGCCGAGCACGGTCAGGTCCTGGTCCTCGTCGGCGAGGAGGTCTTGGGCGACGGCGGCTTCGTGATTGTCCGCGCCGCTGCCGGCGGTAAGGGCGACCTCGGTGAACAGGCCCGCCTCGGGCTCGAACGCGGCGTGCGCGCGGTAGCCCTCCTGGTGGCGGGTGCGGTTCTTGTGGATGTGCCGGGCCTCGGGGTCGACGGTGGAGACCACGCGGTCGTGGACGGTGCGCTGGGCGATCCGCCACCGGCCGTCGCGGCCGTCGGAGCCGTCGGCAGGCTCGACGTCCTGTCCTGCGACCAGGGCCAGCAGCCCGAGGGCGTCGGCCGCGGCGTCGCCGAGCTGCTGGTCGGGCAGGCGACCGAGCAGGTTGATCGCGTCGGTGGCCAAGGCGTCGACCAGCGTCTCCCGCGCCTGCTGGTCGTTCCAGGCGGTCCTCGGCTTGCCGGGGTCGGTGTAGTCGTGGGCGGTGCACCACCGCGAGGCGACCTGCTGGGCGTTGGGGACGTCGCGGATCACGCGCCGGATCGCGGCGATCAGCTGGGTGACGGTGTCCTGCGTGGCAACCGCGTCGTCGAGCACGGTGGAGTCCAGCGCACGGCGGTTCTTGCCCTTGAGGACGCCGGTGGCCGCAACGACCTCCTTAACCTTGGTGAACAGCCGCATCGGATCCGCCGAGCGTTGCAGCCGCCGGCGGAAGTAGGTCAGCAGTGAGGGGTCGAACGCGGTGTCGTGAAGGCCCAGGCCGCAGGCGGCCTTCCACCGCAGATCACAGCGCAGTTCCTGGACCGTCTCGAAGTCCGACAGCCCGTGCAGGCTCTGCAGCACGATCGTCGCGGCAAGGATCTGCGGCGGCATGCTCGGCCGCCCGTTTGCCGAGGGGTACATGTCCGCGAACATCTCCCTCGGGAACAGCACCTCCCGATGCTCGGCCAGGAACGCGAACACGCTCCCGGCCGGGATCAGCGTCCGGCACGTCTCCCACACATCCGGCCCGACCAGCTCACCAGCCCAGTCCCCCTGCACGGAAACCAGTCTGGCCCACGTCAGCTGACAGGGACCAGAACCAAAGATTTTCAGGAGACTTCTAGATCGTGATAGTCCCGCCGCTGTGGCTGGCCCCATCGGATCGGTTGTGGGTCGTGGTTGGTCTGGGGTGTTGTGGGTGGGATGGGAGGTTGTCGGGGTTGTTCGGGTTAGGGTGTTTTGCGGTTCCTTGATCGTTTTCTTCGGGGTGTGGCCGTGTTGCGAGTCCCTGGGCTGGGGGTCTCGGTGATGCGTCGGGAATCGTGGGTTGTGTGAGTTATGGTGGGACTTCTTGCTGGTCTACCCGGTAGCCCGATAGGTGGGGCGGCGTGGCGCGCTGTCGCCGTTGCAGTTGTTGGATGTCCTCGTTCGATCCCGCCTGCGCCGGCGACCAGCTGCTGAATGCCGGCCTCGGCACGGTGCCGTCGGGGGTCGCGCGTGCGGCCGGGGGCAGCCCCAGCCCGGCCGCACGGCGGACGGGGCGTCTGTGCACGCGACACGGTCGTTAAACGGGCCTGGGA
>NZ_JBFBJY010000143.1:0-11726 GCF_040702125.1 Kitasatospora sp. NPDC085895
GGACCGTGGCCGACAGATCAACTGAGAGACACCTTGGTCAGTCACACACCGGGTCAGGCCACGAGCCCATGCGGAGCACCATCAGTCTCACAGTCCCACACCAGGTCGCAGCCGGAGCCGTCCGCCCGGACGTCCACCCGGGAGAGCCCGCCGGTGAAGTCGCCCGAGGCGGGCACCGAGGCGCCGGCCCCCTCCGGCAGCTTCGGGTAGGGGTAGCCGTAGGTGGAGGCGACGAAGACGGAGTTCCCGGCGGCGACGGGGGAGTTCTCGCTGCCGCTGCCGCCCGCTCGCAGCACAGGCACGGAGCAGACCGGGGCGCCGGTCGAGGCGCGGTACACCAGCAGGTTCACCGTCGGGGCCGCGTTGTCCACCACGGTGAGGTAGTCGGTGCCGGTCGCCGGTCCGAAGAAGGTCGGGGTGGAGCCGGTGCCCGGGCTGAGCTGGCCGGGCTTGCGGCCCGGCCCGCGGTCGTACGGCTGCCGCCAGGCGATCCGCGGGGTGCCGTCCGCGTCGGCGGTCAGCAGGTAGGTGGCGTGGTCGGTGGCGACGGCGGTGCCGCCCGGCGCGGTGGAGATCGAGTTGGCGATCCGCTCGCCGGCCGGCAGGGAGACGCTGCGGACCCGGCCGGTGCGGTCGTCCGCGGTGCCGACGACCCCGCCGGCGGTGGCGAACCAGACCCGGCCCTGCCAGTCGGGGGAGACCCCGGTGACCGAGTCGCCCTCCGGGACGGCGCCGGCCAGGGCGAGTGAGCTCGCGACGTACAGCTCCGGGCCGCCCGCGGCGGTGCGCCGGTGGCCGATCCGCAGCAGCGAACGCTCGCCGTCCACCAGCACCAGGCGGTCCAGCTGGTCCAGGTATGCGTACACGCCGCCGAGCAGTGAGCCCTTGGCGACGGCGAATTCGGCGACCGAGTCGCCGGTGGCGGGGGCGAGCAGGTGGACGGTCGGCACCTGGCCGAGGATCGGCGTGCAGAGGGCGACCGGGTACCCGTCGGAGCCGACGAGCACGGTCGGGCAGGCCGAGGCGAGGGCGACCCGGCGGGAGGTGAGCGGCCCGGCGCCGGGGCCGGGCAGCGGGGTGGCGTCCGATGATCCGGTGTCCCCGTGCATGGTGGCGGTGCCGTCGGGACCCGCGTACGGGTTGTGCGGCGGCAGCGGCCCGAGACCGTCGGCGGCACCGTCGGCGGGGGGTGCGGCCGCGGTCAGGACGAGCAGGGTGGCCGCGGCGATCACGGCGGCGCGGGCGGGCAGCGCGAGGCGCATGGCTGAGGGCTCCGTCCAGGAGGTGGGCGTGCAGGGCTGCGGCTCGCCCGCCCGGACGGCGCGCAGGCCCGGCAGGGCAGCGCGGAGCACGGGGGCGATGGGCCCGGAGGTCGGGCGGGCGCGCCGGGGAACGTCCGAGGGCGACCCGGAAGCCGTCTCCGGGGCGGGGCTCGCGGTCAGGCGGCGCGGTGACAGGCCGCCGAGCAGGCGTACGCCAGGTCGACGTGCAGTCGACGGCACAGGTACGCGTGGGAGGCCATGGCGGTCATCCTGCCGAGCCGATCACCCGCCGGGCAAGGCACGTCCACCAGGCGGACGCGGCACCGGTGGTGACCGGTGGTCAGAGGTGCCACCGTCCGCCCGTCGGCGGCCTTCCGTCAGGAGGACGCCGCCTCCGGAACGGCCGCGACGATGCGGCCGGCGCCGAGGAAGACCAGCCGGTCGAGGCGGGCCCGGTACGGCCAGTCGTCGGCGCGGTAGAAGCAGAGGTCGCCGGGGGCCGGCGCGGTCCGCAGGTCGCCCGCGAAGCTGCCCTCCGGCAGGTCCGCGGCGGCCGCCCGCAGGGCGTCCTCCTCCGCGGACCACTCGCCGACCGGCTCCGGGAGGATCCAGGCCTCGCCGGTGTTGGGGAAGAACCAGGGCGCGGAAGCGGCCGCGGCGCGGGCGGAGTCCCGGGCCCCGGCGGCCCTGCGGGCGATCCGGGCCACCGTCAGCAGCAGGTCCGCGAGCGACTCGCCGAGCAGCGTCAGCTCCGGGTACTCGCGCAGCAGCCCCGCGTCGCCGGTCACCGACACGGCGTAGCCCCACTCCCCGGTGCCGGGATCGATCCGGACCTGGGCGATCGCGTGCTGCCGCCCGTACGCCGCCCGGGCGATCGGCCAGTAGCTGCCGTCGCCGCCGAGCATCCGGTGCACCTCCGGGTCGACCTCGTGCTCGGGGCCGCCGGGCCGCAGCCGCAGGACCGGCAGCCCGGCCACCGCGACGCCGCCGATCGCGCGCAGCACCGTCCGCACCTCCGGCGGCACCGGGACGGGCCAGCCGTCCATCTCGGCGTCGGTGCAGCCCGGTTCGAGCACCACGGACGCCGGGTGTTCGGCGGCGAGGGCCCGCAGCTCGGCGACCGCCCGTCGGCCCGCGTCGGCCGGCACGGCGTGGCGGCGCACCGGCCGGCCGAGGAAGTCGCCGCTGACCACGGAGCGCACCAGCAGCGCCCGGCCGCCACCCAGCATCTCGAACCGCAGCTCGCTGCTGCCGGTGTCGGCGGTGTTGTGGGCGTAGGTGTAGTACGGCTCGAAGTCGATCCGGCAGGGGAGGGCGGGCAGGTCGCGCAGGTCCGCGACGTCGGCGAGCTGGTCGCCGCGGCCGACCAGGGCGGCGAGAGCGGCGTCCGGACCCTCGGCGGCGGCGACGCTGGGCACCGCGTCGACCGCTGCGCTCGCCCGGCGCAGCAGCCCGTCGGCGTCCGGGTCGGTGAGCCGCACCGCGAGGGCCCGCAGCCAGTCCGCGAAGCGGGCGGCCTCGACCACGGCCTCCGGGTCGTCGAACGGGCGGACCGCCACCACCGGCCCCCAGTCGGAGGCGTCCGGGTCGCCGACCGCGACGTACACCGTGTGCTCGGTGGCGAGGTGGCTGCCGACCTCCCAGTGGCCGCCGGCGAACGAGGACGGCCGCAGCCGGCGCGGCCCGAACTCGTGCTCCTCGTCGTCCGCGCGGACGCCGCCGACCGCGCGGAGCACCGTCCGCACGGCCTCCGGCACGGGGACGGGCCAGCCGTCCATCTCCGCGTCGGTGAAGCCGTCGAGCAGCTCCACGCCGTCCGTCCCGTGCAGCGCCAGCAGTGCGTCGCGCACCCGCGCCGCGTCCCCGTCGGTGCCCATGCCGTTCCTCCCCCTGAGGCCCGATGATCTCCGTGCAGCCTAGTGCCGCCCTGTGACGCCCGGCGCCGCCCGCCCCGCGGCGGCCCGGTGTCCGCGCTTCGGACGCTCAGTGTCCGCCCTTCGGTTCGGTGCAGCCGCCCTCCACGTACGGGCCGTGCACCTCGACCTCCGGCGGGGAAGCCAACCGGCCGCTGATGCACGGCCCGGCCCCGGGGACGAACAGCGAGAACCCGGCGGCGCCGCCGTCCCGCCGGACCTGGACGGCGTCCCGCGGGTAGCCGAGCCGCTCCAGCACCTGACGGACCGCCGCCTCGTCGGGCTGCCGCCCGTTCCCGGTGAGCGCGGCCAGGATCCTGGCCGCGTGGGCGTCGCCCCGGCACTGCTGGGCGGCGTCGACCGGTGCGGTCTGCCGGAAGGCGTGGTTCTCCGCGTACTTGGACCCCTCCGGGTCGGCCGGCGCCCGGCTCGCCGAGGGGGTGGGCACGGCCGTGGCCGTCCGAGCGCCGGCGCAGCCCGCGGCCACCTCCGGGTACCGCCGGTCGTGCTCGGCCAGTACCTGTGCCGTCACGTCCGCCGCGGACCGCCCTGACGCCGATGCCGATGTCGCCGCCGAGGCCGGGGCAGCGGCGCCGCCCCCGGCACCACCCGCCCGGACGGAGCCGCAGCCCGCCGCCAGCAGCACGGCGGTGACGGCGGCGGTGGCCGGGGCGAGGCGCTTCACGGGGTCTCCGGTCTCTTCGGGCAGCAGTACCCGGACATCCTGCCAAGCCGCCGCCGCACCGGACCTGAGTACCCGTACTCAGCCGGCACGCCTGGCCCGAGGGCACTCGGGCAGCCCTTCAGGGGCGCGTGGGGCACCTGAACCGTCCCCCCGCGGGCCACTGCTCCGTTCGGGCCGCCCCCCATGGCGGCGGGCCGGGGCCGGAGAGGGGTGGCAGCGACCGCGTCACGCCCGGGTCCGGTCCGTGGATCCGTCGCAGCCGAGGACCGCACGGAAGGACCCGCCATGGCCCCGGACCAGCAGCAGGAGGCATCGGCCGCCGTTGCCGCCGCCAACACGGGCGCCCTGCACGGCCTGCCCTTCGACGACGACCAGGACCTCGCCGACGAGCGCCGCGGATTCCCCGGCACCGCTGCCGACCCAGCGAGAACGGCACCTGGCGGAACTTCTACCTCACCGGCGCCCACGAACTCCGGCACGGCCCCGTCGGCACCCCGACCACCGCCGACTCGCCCGACCTGGTCGCCGCACTCACCCTCGACCAACTCCTCGACTCCCTCGCCATCCGGATCGACGGCCCGCGCAGCCGGCACGCCGACCTCACGCTCCGCCTCCACCTCGGCGCCGACCGTCCGCCCGTGACGGTGCGGCTGCACAACGGCGTCCTCACCCACGTGAACGGGCCCGGCCGGCGGCCCCGCCCGCCCGGCTCGACCTCACCCTGGACGAGTCGGACCTGCGCGCGGTGCTGCTCGGCACGGAGTCCCTGGAGCGGCTCGCCGAGCAGGGCCGCGCCACCCTCGACGGCGACCCGGCGGTGCTCGTCGAACTGCTCGGATACCTCTCCGCGCCCGACCCCGGATTCGCGATCGTCACCCCCTGACGCCCCGGCGTTGCGCCGCCGGCACGCTCCGCCCTCCGGTCTACGCTCGGCCCGTGGAACAGCCCGAGCAGCCCCAGCAGCCGGAGCCGACCGACCGGCCGGAGCGGCCGGGGCCCGCCGCGCCGCGCGCCGAGGGCGCCGGACCGTTCACCACCAGGGTCACCTGGGCGCTCCCCGAAGGCGGCACCGCCGTCTGGGAGTCGCGCCCCGCCCGGCGCCGCGGCCTGCTCGCCGTCCGGGTACCCGGCGGCGGCGCCGTCCGGCACGCCCGGGCGGACGAGGTCTCCGTCGCCCGGCTGCGCCGGCTGAACACCGTCGCCTCCGTCGCCTTCGTGCTCGGCGGGGCGCTCTTCGCGGCCGGTGCCTCCGTCGCCCAGTTCGGCTCCGGCGAGGCCACCACCAGCGCCGTCATCTACTTCGTCGGCGGGCTGTGCTTCAACACCGGCGGTTACGTCACCCTGCTCCAGGTGATCAACGCGCCGCGGCACGTCGCCGGCGGCGCAGGCGCCCTGGTCACCCGCCGCTGGCGGTGGTGGCGCTACGAGCCGATGCGGGTCGACTGGCTGAGCGCCTTCGTGCTGTTCGCCGGCACCCTGGTCTTCGCCGTCAACCTGCTGGACTCCTTCCTGCAAGGCCTCAGCGTCCAGCAGGTCAACCGGCTGATCTGGACGCCCGACGTGATCGGCTGCGTGCTGTTCCTGGTCTCCGGGCACCTCGGGTTCGTCGAGGTCTGCCACGGCAGCCTGCGCGTGCTGCCGCGCGACCTCGGCTGGTGGATCGTGGCGGTCAACCAGCTCGGGTCGGTGCTGTTCATGGTCTCCGCGCTCGCCGCCTTCACCAAGCCGTCCACCGGTAGCCTGGTCAACGCCGACATCGCCAACTGGGGCACCATCACCGGCGCGCTCTGCTTCTCCGTCGGCGGCGTCCTGCAACTCTTCGAACGGCCGTGACGAGGGACGGAGCACCGTGGCCCACCTGATCTCCGTCAACGTCGGCCTGCCGAAGGACGTCACCTGGCAGGGCCGCACCGTCCGCACCGGCATCTGGAAACACCCCGTCACCGGTCCCCGCACCGCCCGCCGGCTCAACCTCGACGGCGACGGCCAGGGCGACCTCGGCGGCCACGGCGGCGAGATGCGCGCCGTGATGGTCTACCAGCTCGACTCCTACCGGCACTGGCAGCAGGTCCTGGGCCGCGACGACCTCACCCCCGGCCACTTCGGCGAGAACTTCACCGTGGAGGGCCTCCCCGACGACGAGGTCTGCATCGGCGACCGCTACCGGATCGGCGGCGCCGTCTTCGAGGTCACCCAGCCGCGGGTCACCTGCTACCGGGTCGGCCTGCGCCTGGACGAGCCCCGGATGCCCGCCCTGCTCGTCACCCACCGCCGACCCGGTTTCTACCTCCGCGTCCTCACCGAGGGCGAGGTCGAGGCCGGACAGGAGATCGTCAAGATCGCCGACGGGCCCGAACGGATGACCGTTGCCGAGGCCGACGGCCTGCTCTACCTGCCGGAACGGCCGCGCGAACGGATCGCCGCGGCGCTGCGGATCCCCGCCCTCAGCCCCGGCTGGCAGGGCTCCTTCCGCGCCCTCCTCCGGCAGGCCGACACACCCGGCGGCGCCGGCAACCCCGGCCTCAACCCCGACGGCACCGACCCGCGGCCCGCCTGGGACGGCTTCCGCCCGCTCACCGTCGCCGCCACCGCCATCGAGAGCCGCAGCACCCTCTCCATCTGGCTCGCCGACCCCGACGGCGCCCCGCTGCCCGCCGCCGCCCCCGGCCAGTACCTCACCGTCCGGCTCGCCCCCGACCCCGGGCAGCCCGCCCTGCTGCGCAGCTACTCGCTCTCCGGCCCGCCCGGCGCCCAGCGGTACCGGATCAGCGTCAAACGGGAGACCCACGGGACGGCCAGCGCCTGGCTCCACCGCAGCCTGCGGACCGGCGACACCCTGCAGACCGCCGCACCTCGCGGCGCCTTCATCCTCGCCCCCGGCCGCACCCCGGTCGTGCTCGCCTCCGCAGGCGTCGGCGTGACCCCCGTCCTCGCCATGCTGCACGCCCTCGCCGACACCGCGCCGACCCGGCCGGTGTGGTGGCTGCACGGCGCCCGCGACGGCACCGAGCACCCGTTCGCCGCCGAGGCCCGCCACCTGCTGGCACGGCTGCCCCGCTCGCACACCCGGATCTGCTACAGCCGCCCCCGCCCCCAGGACCGGCAGGGCACCCACTACACCGACCACGGCCGCCTCGGCCCGGAACTCGTCGCCGGCCTCGGCCTGCCCGCCGACGCCGACGCCTACCTCTGCGGCCCGGCCGCTTTCATGGCCGACCTGACCACCGCGCTCACCACGGCGGGCCTCGCCCCCGACCGGATCCGCACCGAACTGTTCGGCACCGCCGCCGGCCTCACCCCCGGCATCGCCGCGGCTCCCGGCGGGACCCCGGCCCCGCACCCGCCCGCCGGCGTCCCCGGCGACGGCCCCGCCGTGGCGTTCACCCGCAGCGGCCTCACCGTCCCGTGGAAGAGCGAGTACGGCACCCTGCTGGAACTCGCCGAGGCCTGCGACATCGCCGTCCGCTGGTCCTGCCGCACCGGCGTCTGCCGCACCTGCGAGACCCGCCTGCTCGACGGCGCGGTCGTCCACCGGCCCGAGCCGGTCGAGGCCCCCGCCCCCGGCAACGCGCTGATCTGCTGCGCCCGCCCCGACCGGGACGTCGTCCTCGACCTGTGAGCCCGGCCGGCCCGGACAGCCCGGACAGCCCGGCCGTTCCCCGCCCGGCGGCCCCTACCAGCAGCCCCGGCCCGTCAGTGGCCGAGCAGCCCGGCGAAGTCGTGGCCGAGCAGCGCCAGCTTGGTGAGGTCGCCGACGTCGGTGATGCCCGCCACCGGCACCGCGTACAGGTGCTCCTGCTTCGAGGGCTCCGGGTAGGCGGTGCTCCCGGCCGCCCCCGCCGGCACGGCGGTCAGCGCGCTCGCGCCCAGCAGGGCGCCGACGACGGCGGTCCGGACGTACTTTCGCATGGGTCTCTCCTTGAACGGTGGTGTGCCCGAACGGTGCTCCGTGCGGCCAACGGTGTGACGGCCGAACGGTCACGGCCACTGCTCCCTCCGGGGGAGCGGCATCCGCCGTCCGGAGCATCGCCCGCCGCCTGCCCGCCCGGGACCGCCCGTCCTGCCGATCCCGCCGCCCCGGTGTCAGGATGGAGTGACCGGGCACGACACCGCCCGCAGCAGCGTCGGGAGGCGGACATGGGCCGCGAGTACCACTTCCACTGCGAGTACGCCGGCTGTTCGGTGACCGCGGGCGTCCGCCTGGGCGGGGTCCGGGAGCTGGAGGTGCTGGTGGACGGGCGCGAGGTCGCGTTCGAGAGGGTGCACGGACACCACCCCGGGGAGCGCACGCTGATCGCCGTCCTGCCGACCAGCCCGCCCCGGCACGTCGAGGTCCGGATCGCCCTGCCCGGCGTGTTCACCGGCATCCCGAGCTGCGCGCTGGTCGCGGGCGAGGTCCGGGTCCCGATGGCCGAGCGGGAGGTGCCCCGGCGGGCCCGGCCGACCGAGGCGTCCTGGTACGGCTGACGCACCCGGCCGCCGTCCACCCAGCCGTCGCACGCCCGGCCGGAGGGTCAACCGCC
Source organism: Kitasatospora sp. NPDC085895 (assembly GCF_040702125.1). NCBI lineage: Bacteria > Bacillati > Actinomycetota > Actinomycetes > Kitasatosporales > Streptomycetaceae > Kitasatospora > Kitasatospora sp. NPDC085895. The sequence continues at coordinate 8,384 of NZ_JBFBJY010000143.1, forward strand.
GGGGCAGCACCACGACCTGACGGGCGGCCACCTCCGCCGCATTGTCGGTGCCGGGTGCCATGATGCCGGAGCGGTCGGGGGCTCCCCGGCCGAGTCCCGACCCACCCGGAGGATCGAGCACCGTGCGCATCGTGGTCAGCGAGTTCATCAGCCTGGACGGCGTCGTGCAGGCGCCCGGCGGCCCCCAGGAGGACACCGACGGCGGCTTCGCCCACGGCGGCTGGTCGCACCCCTTCTTCGACCCGGATGTGGTGGGCGGCGCCTTCGACGCGGCGCTGCGCACCGCGGACGCGCTGCTCTTCGGCCGCCGCACCTGGCAGACCATGGCCGCCGCCTGGCCCGACCGCGCGGGCGACCCGTTCGCCGACCGTATGAACGCCATCCCCAAGTACGTGGTCAGCGGCACCCTCGGCGACTCCGACCTGACGTGGGCGAACACCACGCTGCTCCCCGCCGCCGAGGCCGTCTCCCGGATCGCCGGCCTGCACAAGGCCGAGGGCGGCGACCTGCTGGTCATGGGCAGCCCGACCCTCGCCCGCACGCTGATCGCGGAGGGCCTGGTCGACGAGCTCAAGCTCATGGTCATGCCGGTGCTCCTCGGCGGCGGCAAGTCGATCTTCCCGGCCGACGGCGCCAAGCGCACCCTCGAACTGGTCTCCACCGTCACCAGCGGCACCGGCGTCAACGTCTGCACCTACCGGGCGGTCGACGGACGGTGACCAGGTCGTCCTGATCACCCGTGGACGTCGTCGCACAGACCCACATCGGCCGGCCCCGCCTGCCCGAGGCCGGCCGGAGGGTCCACTCGCTCGCCGCGAAGGCAGCAGGCCGGATCACCGCCCGGCGCGGCCGTCAGGTGTGGGCGGCGGTGCGTGGGGTCAGCGTGCGAACTTCGCGACGGCCGCCGGGGTGACGGGGGTGAAGAAGTTGACGAGGTTGCCGTCGGGGTCGCGGAACAGCAGGGACCGGTTGCCCCACGGCATCGTGGTGGGCTCGGTGACGAAGTCGGTGACGAAGCCGCTCAGGTCCCGGTGGACGCGGTCCACGTCGTCGACGAGGAACTCGGTGATCACGCTGTGGTTGTCCGCGGGGCGGGCAGAGCCCGGGGCGAACAGCGGGACGGTGCGGGTGCCGGCGATCGCGAGGGTGGCGCCCACGGTCCTGAGTTCGGCGAAGTCCTCGGTGGCCCACGTCGCCCGTGTCCCGGTGGCTCGCTCGTAGAAGTCGACGAGGCGCGCCACGTCACCGGTGATGATGCGGATCGAGACGAAGTCCATGGGAATCTCCTTGGTCGTGCCTGACACGTGCAGGTCGCAGGCTAGGAGAAATAGTGGACAGAATCGGTCCTGTATTCGCATTAGGCTGCCGAACATGCCTCGACCCACCGGCCGCGTACTGACACTCCTGGAGCTGCTGCAGTCGGGCGGCACCCGGACGGTGGCCGAACTCGCCGACCGGCTCGGCGTCGAAGGGCGCACCGTTCGCCGGTACGTGGACCAGCTGATCGACCTCGACGTGCCGGTGGAATCGGTGCGCGGCCGGTACGGCGGCTACCGGCTCGGCCCCGGGTACCGCCTGCCCCCGCTCATGCTCAGCGACGACGAGGCGCTGGCCGTGCTGCTCGGCCTGGTCGCCGGCCGCCGAGCAGGATCGACGACGACGCAGCAGACGGCGAGCGAGACGGCATCGGCCAAGATCCGGCGGGTGCTGCCCAAGCACGTCGCCCGCCGGCTCGACACACTGCTGGAATCCCTCGCCTTCACCGAGCGGCCCGCCGAGTTCGACACCCCGGACTCCGGGGTGCTGCTCACGATCGCCGATGCGGTGCGCCACCACCGGCCGGTCTCGATCCGCTACACCGACCGTGACGGACGGCGTAGCGAGCGCACGCTGCACGCGTACGGGATCGTCGCCCACGGGGGCCGGTGGTACGTCACGGGTGAGGACGCCCGGATCGGCGAGGAGCGGACCTTCCGGCTCGATCGCATCGCGGACGCGCGGACCCTGCCCGGCTCGTTCGAAGCGCCAGTGGGCCCCGGTCCGGCACAGCGCGTGCTGTCGGGGTTCGCCGCGGCCGAGTACCGGCATCAGGTGACCGTGCGGATCCACGGGACGGTCGAGCAGATCCGCGCCCGACTTCCGGCCGGTCTCGCGAGCCTGGAGGAGCACGAGTCCGCGGCCGGCGAGGACCGGGCGACCGAGTGCTGGCTGCGCGTCGAGATGAGGGTGGAGAGGCTCGACTGGTTGCCGGCGGTACTCGCCTCACTCGACCGGCCGTTCGTCATCGAGCGCCCCGACGAACTCCGCGACCTCGTCGCCGCACTCGCCGACCGCCTCACGTCGTACGCCCGCCGAGCCTGACCGTGGGGACCGGTGCCATGGGACGGCACGGTCTGTCCTGCGGAGGGGGAGGCGGACCCGGAGGAGCCGGGGCAGGAGCCGCCGGAGATCGGCTACCCGGTGTGACGGGCGCCTCCGCGGGGCGACGGGGCGGGGTGTGGGCGCGACGCGAGCTGACACCCGAAGGGCAGGCGCAGCCGGCCGGTCCGGCGGAGCGGGCTGTGGCAGCGGCGTTTGCCGGGCGCGAGGGCCCGCCGACCATCCGGTTCGTCCCCGACGACGGTGATCGGGTGCGAGGACGCCGGGGTGCTGTCCTGCAGGGTGGGAGGGCGCCTGCAGGGGCGTTAAAGATCCGTCAAGATTCGACCGCCCGCCGCTGCGGGCCCCGGGGCGGCCATCCGTGCCGTCCCGGCGTCGGCGAGTGCCCCGGCGTGGTCGGACAAGCCGGCCGACGGTGGCCGCCCGGGCATCCGAGTGGGCCCTCCGGCGCCGTCCGGACCTGCGGTGACGTGCGGTTTCGTCTTCTGGGCGGACGGTGGAAGGCGCTTCGGCCGCCCTCCGGCAGACGCCGGCGATCCGACCGTCGAGTGTCCTCGAACCGTTGGCCGACACAACCGGTAGTGCCAGGACGGGGCGCCGATGTGTACGTGATGGCGAAAGAGGCCCATGAATCGGCTGTCTACTCTGGCGAGGCCGCCCACCGGGCGGCTTGATCGTTTGCGCCCTCGACGGAGTCTGCCGTGTCCACAACTTCCCCGCCGGTCCCCCCTCCACCCGCGGCACCGAGCCGGCTGCGGGCGTGGCTGCTGGAGGGGCTGTCGGACCGGGCGAAGCAGCACCCCGGCCCGCACGCCGAGGCGCCCGAGGAGCACGGCCAGCGCTGGTGGCGCGTCATGTGCCTGACCGGTCTGGACTACTTCTCGACCCTCGGCTACCAGCCCGGCATCGCCGCCCTGGCGGCCGGCCTGCTCTCGCCGGTGGCCACCATCGTGCTCGTCGTCGT
>NZ_JBFBJY010000144.1:0-11193 GCF_040702125.1 Kitasatospora sp. NPDC085895
TGTGGGGGGGCGCCGGGGGTGGCCTACCCGCCGCCCCGCCCCCGGAGTCAACGCCGGACGGTCAGCCCTGGGCGGGGACCTTGATGATCAGGGCGTCGCCCTGGCCGCCGCCGCCGCACAGCGCGGCCGCGCCGGTGCCGCCGCCGCGGCGCTGCAGTTCGAGGGCCAGGTGCAGGACGAGGCGGGCGCCGGACATGCCGATCGGGTGGCCGAGGGCGATCGCGCCGCCGTTGACGTTGACCTTCTCGTCGGTGACGCCGAGGTCCTTCATCGACTGGTGGGCGACGGCCGCGAAGGCCTCGTTGATCTCGATCAGGTCGAGGTCGGCGACGGTCAGGCCGTCCTTGGCGAGGGCGTGCGCGATCGCGTTGGACGGCTGCGACTGCAGCGAGTTGTCCGGGCCGGCCACGTTGCCGTGGGCGCCGATCTCGGCGATCCAGGCCAGGCCCAGCTCCTCGGCCTTGGCCTTGCTCATCACGACGACGGCGGCGGCGCCGTCGGAGATCTGCGAGGCGGAGCCGGCGGTGATGGTGCCGTCCTTGGTGAAGGCCGGGCGCAGCTTGCCGAGGGTCTCGACGGTGGTCTCGCCGCGGATGCCCTCGTCCTGGCTGAAGAGGACGGGCTCGCCCTTGCGCTGCGGGATCTCGACCGGGACGATCTCGGCGTCGAAGAGCCCGTTCTTCTGGGCGGCGGCGGCGCGCTGGTGCGAGGCCGCGGCGATGGCGTCCTGGACGTCGCGGGCGATGCCGAGGCGGGTGTTGTGGTTCTCGGTGGACTCGCCCATCGGGATGTTCTCGTACGCGTCGGTGAGGCCGTCGTAGGCCATGGCGTCGAGCATCTCGATCGCGCCGTACTTGAAGCCCTCGCGGGACTTCGGCAGCAGGTGCGGGGCGTTGGTCATGGACTCCTGGCCGCCGGCGACGACGACGTCGAACTCGCCGGCGCGGATCAGCTGGTCGGCCAGGGCGATGGCGTCGAGGCCGGAGAGGCAGACCTTGTTGATGGTCAGCGCCGGGACGTTCATCGGGATGCCGGCCTTGACGGCGGCCTGGCGGGCCGGGATCTGGCCGGCGCCGGCCTGCAGCACCTGGCCCATGATCACGTACTGGACCTGGTCGCCGGTGATGCCCGCGCGCTCCAGGGCGGCCTTGATGGCGATGCCGCCGAGGTCGGCGCCGGAGAAGCCCTTCAGCGAGCCGAGGAGTCGGCCCATCGGAGTGCGTGCACCTGCGACGATCACAGAAGTAATCATGAGACGGGCCCCTTCGCGCGTCGGCCATGAGGGTGTGGGGATGCGGCTCAATGTACTGACCCGTAACCCGTGCGTCACCGGCGCCGGGGTGTGATCAGTGGCACTGTCACCCTCCAGTCAACACCGTGTCACGGCGGTCCGGGTGACATTCGCCGGCGGCCCCGGCGGGCCGTCCCGGGGTGAGACTGTGAGCAGGCTCGCACCGCGGGCGGTGGCCAAGGCTCGGCCGCATGCGCTGCACTGGTGCCCACCCTCGTCGACTCCCACCATGGAGGTCTCCGCCGTGCTGACCCGCATCGACCACATCGGCATCGCCTGCTTCGACCTCGACAGGACGGTCGAGTTCTACCGCGCGACGTACGGCTTCGAGGTGTTCCACAGCGAGGTCAACGAGGAGCAGGGCGTCCGCGAGGCCATGCTCAAGATCAACGACACCGGTGACGGCGGCGCGTCCTACCTGCAGCTGCTGGAGCCGACCCGCGAGGACTCCACGGTCGCCAAGTGGCTGGCCAAGAACGGCGAGGGCGTGCACCACATCGCCTTCGGCACCGCCGACGTGGACGGCGACGCCGCGGACATCCGCGGCAAGGGCGTGCGGGTGCTGTACGACGAGCCGCGGATCGGCTCGATGGGCTCGCGGATCACCTTCCTGCACCCGAAGGACTGCGGCGGCGTGCTGACCGAACTGGTGACCTCGGCCGGCACGGAGCACTGAGCCGCAGCGGCGCCGGCCGGGACGGTGCCGCACGGAAACGGAGGGGGTCGTACCGCAACGGCCCCCTTCCCGACCCGTCGGTAACCTCGGAAAACCTCCACTCGGCCATTCCGCTGCAAGCCGGGCACACTACAATGCCCGGGTGCGCCAGTACGCCGGGAGGACCGGTGGGGGCACGGCCGAAGGCGGCCACGGACGGGGAGACCCGGTCGGGCCCGCCGCAGGGGAGTCCATTGAGCGGGCACGGCTGAACAGTCGCAGGTCGGATCTGTCACCATTCTCCACTAGGCAAGAGTTCGCCCAGGAGTCCACCCGGACGAGGGAACGCGGCACCGCCGCGCGCCACCGCCCGCGGACTCCGACCGTGGCAGGCGCTGCGGCTGCAAGGACCAGCAGGTCCGGCCCCCGGGCAGGGATGGGGCGTCGGTACGGCCGGGTCGAGGACGCGACCAGGAGATGGATGGGACCGCGGAGTGCGGGGCAACGACCGCTACGAGGTTGAGGATCACCTCTCCCAGTTCGAGGCCGAGATGGAACGGACTCGCAAGGAGCGGGACAAGACCGTCCAGCATGCCGAGGACCTCGCCTACCAGGTGGAGGTGCTCCGGGCCAAGCTGCACGAGGCCCGACGGCAGCTGGCTCAGCCGCGCGCCTTCGACTCCGTCTCCGGCCAGGCGGAGCAGCTGCTCCGCACCGCCGAGATGCAGGCCGAGCAGCTCCGCGCCGACGCCGAGCGCCAGCTGCGCGAGTCCCAGGCGGCCACCCAGCGCCTGTTGGCCGAGGCCGCCGAGCGCACCGCCCGGCTGGAGGCCGAGTTCGCCACCCGGCGCCACCAGCTGGAGGAGGAGCTCAACGAGTTCCGCCGCTCCGCCGAGCGCCACGTCAAGGAGAACGTCTCCTGGGCGGAGCAGACCCGGGCCGGCACCGAGCAGGAGGCCCAGCGCCTGCTGCAGGAGGCCCGGATCGAGGCCGAGCGGATGATGGCCGCCGCCCGCGCCGAGGCCGCCGCGCTCGCCGACCAGGCCCGCGCCCAGACCGCCGCCGACGTCGACGCCGCCCGCGGTGAGGCCCAGGCCGCCGCCGAGGCCGCCCTGCACCGCGCCCAGACCGACGCCGAGCGCCTGCTGCGCGCCGCCTCCGAGCACGCCCAGCAGGCCAGCGCCCAGGCCGAGGAGCTCCGCGGCAGCGCCGCCAACGAGGCGCAGCAGCAGCTCGCCCAGGCGCACGCCGCCGCCGAGCGCCGGCTCGCCGCCGCGCAGGCCGAGATCGGCGAGCTCAAGCGGCAGGCCCTGGAGGACCAGGAGCGCGCCGAGGCCGCGCTCGCCCGCGCCCAGGCCGAGATAGAACGGCTCCGCGCCGAGGCCCTCGCCGAGGCCGAGCGGGCCCGCCAGGAGGCCGCCGACCAGCTCAAGGCCGCCCGGGACGCCGCCGAGCGGCTGCAGGCCGAGGCCGCGGCCGCCGCCGAGCAGCGGGTCGCCGACGGCGAGGCCGCCAGCGAGCAGCGCTCGCTCACCGCCAAGGCCGAGATCGCCAAGATGGTGGCCGCCGCCACCAAGGAGGCCGAGATCATCAAGGCCTCCGCGGCGACCGCGCGGGCCGAGGCCGACGCCGCCAAGGCCGCCGCCGCCGAGGAGAGCGAGCGGCTGCGCGCCACCGCCGAGTCCGTGGTCTCCCAGCTGAAGGCCGAGGCCGAGGCGGAGCTCGCCGACCTGCGGGCCGAGGTCGAGGGCGAGGTCGCCGCGCTGCGGGCCGAGGCCGAGGCCACCGCCCAGGCGCTGCGCGCCGAGGCCGAGGAGCGCGGCCGCGCCGACGGTGCGAAGGACGCCGCCGTCCACCTCGCCAAGGCCGCACGCCGGGCCGAGGAGGTGCTCGCCCGGGCCACCCGGGACGCCGACACCACCCGTGAGGAGGCCGCGACCGAGGCCGACCGGCTGCGCGCCGAGGCCGCCGCCGAGGCCGACCGGCTGCGCGAGCAGGCGATGGCCGCCGTCGAGGAGGCGCAGAACGCCGCGCTCGACGACGCCGCCTCGATCCGCGAGCAGATGGAGCGGATGCACGAGGAGGCCGCCCGGCTGCGCGCCGAGGCGGAGGAGCTGCGCGCCCAGGCCGCCGCCGAGGCCGACCGGGTCCGCGGCGACGCCCGCCGCCAGGCCGTCGTGCAGATCGAGGAGTCCGCCAAGAGCGCCGAGGAGCTGCTCACCCGCGCCAAGAAGGACGCGGACGAGCTGCGCGCCGGCGCCGCCGCCGAGACCGAGCGGCTGCGCGCCGAGGCGAAGGACCAGGCGCTCGCCACCCAGGGCCGCGCCGAGCAGACCCTCGCCCGGGCCCGCACCGAGGCCGAGAAGCTCCTCGACGCCGCCGACCGGGAGGCCAAGGAGGCGCTGGCCACCGCCCGCGCCACCGCCGCCGACACCCGCACCGCCGCCGAACGCGAGACCGCCGACCTGCGCCGCGCCGCGGCCGAGGACGTGCAGCGGATGCGCGCCGACGCCGAGGAGGCCGCCGAGGCCCGCCGGGCGGAGGCCGAGGAGGCCGCCGAGGGCGTCCGCCGCGAGGCCGCTGCCGAGGCCGACCGGCTGCGCGAGGAGGCCGCCGCCGACGCGGAGGCCGTCCGTGCCGGGGCCGCCGCCGCGGCCGAGGCGCTGCGCGCCGAGACCGACGAGTGGGCCGGCGCCGAGCGCGCTGCCGCCGAGGCGGACGCCGCCGCGCTGCGCGAGGAGTCCCGCCGTGAGCGGGAGGCCGCCTCCGAGGGGCTCCGCCGCGAGCAGGAGGAGACCGGCGAGCAGCTGGCCGCCGCCCGCGCCGCGCGGGAGGCCGCCGAGCGCGAGGCCGCCGAACTGACCATCCGCACCGCGAGCGAGACGGCCGCGGTCCGCGACGCCGCCGAGGCCGAGGCCCGGCAGCTGCGCACCGAGGCCGCGGAGGCGCTCGACGCCGCCCGCGAGCAGGCCGGGACGCTCGCCGCGGAGGCCGCCGAGAAGCTGGAGAAGGCCCGGACCGAGGCCGAGGAGACGCTCCGCAGGGCGCGGGCCGACGCCGAGTCGCTCACCGCCGCGGCCGAGGAGGAGGCCGCCGGGATCCGCAGTTCGGTGGCGGGTCTGCACGAGGCCGCGTCCCGGCAGATCGCCGAGCTGCGGGCCACCGCGGAGCGCGAGAGCCGGGAGCTGCGCGAGACCGCCGAGCGGGAGACGGCCGAGCTGCGGGAGCGGATCTCCGCCGAGCTGGCCGCCGACCGGGAGGCCGCCGCCGCCGACATCGAGCAGCAGCGTGCCGAGGCGGTCGCCTTCGACACCGCGCTGCGCGAGGAGGCGCAGAAGGAGCGGGCCGCCGCCGCCGAGTTCGCCGAGCAGCGGCGCGCCGAGGCGGAGGCCGAGGCCCGCCGCGTCCTGGCCGACGCCGAGGAGCGCTCCACCGCCGCGGTCGCCGAGGCCGAGGAGTTCTCCGCGGCGCTGCGCGGCGAGGCCGAGGAGTACGCGCTGGCCACGCGCCGGCTCGCGGACGACTACGACGCGTCCACCCGCAGCCGGGCCGACGCGTACGACATCGAGCTGCGGGAGGCCGCCGAGCAGTTCGACCGGTCCACCCGGGAGCAGGCCACCTCGGTGCTGGAGAAGGCGTTCGCGGACGCCGAGCAGCTCGGCGAGGAGGCGCAGACCGCGGCGCTGGCGACCACCGCAGCGGCCGAGGAGCAGGCGGACGCGATGGTGGCCGCCGCCCGCAAGGAGGCCGAGCGGCTGGTCGCGGCCGGCGAGGCCGCGGGCCAGGCCGAGGTCGAGAAGGGCCGGTCGGACGCCGACGCCCTGCTGTCCGAGGCCCGCCGGGACTCGACGGCGATCCGCGAGCGCGCCGAGGAGCTGCGCGAGCGGACGGACGCCGAGATCGAGGCGCTGCACGAGCGGGCCCGCAAGGAGAACGCGCAGGCCATGAAGTCGGCCGGCGAGCGGGTCGACGCGCTGGTCACCGCCGCGCAGGAGCAGCTGACCGAGGCCGAGGACCAGGCCGTCGCGACGGTCGCCGAGGCCGAGGAGCGGGCCGCGAAGCTGGTCGCCGCGGCCGAGGAGCGGGCCGCCGAGCTGACGTCGGAGGCGTCCGCCGAGGCGAGCAAGGTCCGGATCGCGGCCGTCCGCAAGGCCGAGGGCCTGCTGAAGGGCGCCGAGCAGAAGCTCGCCGACTCCACCGACCGTGCCGAGAAGCTGATCGAGAAGGCCGAGGCCAAGCTCACCGGCGCCGAGGAGGAGGCCGCCGGCAAGATCGAGGCCGCCGCCGAGGAGGCCGAGAAGCGGCTGCAGAAGGCGGACGAGTCCGCGTCCGAGCAGCTGCGGCTGGCCGAGGAGGAGGCCGAGCGGGTCCTCTCCGAGGCCCGGGCGGAGGCCAAGCGGATCACCGACGAGGGCAAGCGCGAACTCGACGAGCTGGTGCGGCGCCGCAAGGACATCAACACCGAGATCTCCAGGGTGCAGGACGTGCTGTCCGCCCTGGAGGCGTTCGAGGCGCCGTCGCCGGTGCAGCAGGCCAACGGGGGAAACAGGAAGGACGGGGCGCCCCGGGCGGGGGCCGGTGTGGGCGCCCAGCGGTCGGGGGGCAATCGCCCCGGAAGCCCGCCACCCGATTGAGCGGACATTGTCCGTGACTCATCGGCATTTCGCCGATGACACTCCGATAACGTGTCAGGATTCCCTCAACCACCTCAGCGGTCTGACGACAGGAAGCCCTAATCCCCATGAGCGACAGTCACTCCCCCCACGGCTTCGACCTGGTGCGCCGTGGGTACGAGCGCGCCCAGGTCGACGAGCGGATCACCAAGCTGGTGGCCGACCGGGACAGCGCGCTGTCCCGCATCGGTGCGCTGGAGAAGCGCATCGAGGAACTGCACCTGGAGACGCAGACCGCCCAGGCCGCTGTGACCGAGGCGGAGCCGTCCTACGCCGGCCTCGGCGCCCGGGTGGAGAAGATCCTCCGCCTCGCCGAGGAGGAGGCGAAGGACCTGCGCGACGAGGCGCACCGCGCCGCCGAGCAGCACCGCGAGCTGGCCGAGGCCGCCGCCCAGCAGGTCCGCACCGAGGCGGAGAACTACGCCAAGGACCGCAAGGCGAAGGCCGAGGACGAGGGTCTGCGGATCGTCGACAAGGCCAAGAGCGACGCGGCGCAGCTGCGGGCCGAGGCCAACAAGGACGCGCAGAACAAGCGCGAGGAGGCGGACGCCCTCTTCGAGGAGACCCGCACCAAGGCCGCGCAGGCCGCCCTGGAGTTCGAGACCAACCTGGCCAAGCGCCGCGAGCAGTCCGAGCGCGACCTGGCGGCCCGCCAGGCGAAGGCGGAGAAGCGCCTCGCGGAGATCGAGCACCGTGCCGAGCAGCTCCGCCTGGAGGCGGAGAAGCTGCGCACCGACGCCGAGCGCCGTGCCCGCCAGACGGTGGAGACCGCGCAGCGCCAGGCCGAGGACATCGTGGCCGACGCCAACGCCAAGGCCGACCGGGTCCGCAGCGAGTCCGAGCGCGAGCTGGCGGCGCTCACCAACCGCCGCGACTCGATCAACGCGCAGCTGACCAACGTCCGCGAGATGCTGGCGACGCTGACCGGTGCGGCGGTGGCCGCGGCCGGCTCGCCCTCCGACGACCTGGGCGTCCCGGTCCAGCAGTCGCGCTGACGCCCGTGCCGTGACGCGGCCCCCGCCTCCGGGCGGGGGCCGCTTCGTCGTTCACCGGACGGCCGGCGGCCCGTCGGTCCGGATCCGCGCGCCGGTTCCCGGCGGCGCGGGAGGCCGACCGGCCGTGCGACTCACCCGTTCCGCCGTGCTCGCGGCGTCCGCCACGGCCCTGAGCACCCCGACCGCCGCCTCCGCGAGCACCTCCGCCGCGGGCCTGCCCCCGCGCCGCGCCACGACGGCGCCCGGACGTACCGTTCCCCCGCGTCGATCGGCGGCGGGCCGGGAGTTCCGGACGGCCGGGAGTTCCGGACGGTCACCGACCGCGGGCCGGACGCCGACGCCCCGTCGAACACCGGCAAGATCTTCCTGAACCCGACCGCGCCCCGCAGGTCGTGCGCATCCGGCTGGCCCGCGGCGGCGGCGTCGAGGTCGTCCGGTGCATCCCGCTGCGGGTGCCGCGCGGCAGACCGCCCCGGTCACCGGGACGCGCCTGCTGACCGGACTCGGTGAAGGACGGCGCGGTGGTACCGGGCGACGCGGTCACCCGGGTCGACCGGTACGCGCTGCCGGCCGGCCGGCACGGCGTCGCCGTCGCGGCGGTGGGCCGCGGGCCGGGGCGGGGGCACGGCGCCCGCCCCGGCCGGGCCGGCGGGCTCAGCCTCGGACGCGGCGCAGCAGGGCGCGGACGGCGGCGTTGAAGGTCTCGGGGGCCTCCAGCGAGCTGAGGTGGCCGACCGAGGGGATGACGGTGAGTTCGGCGTCCGGCAGGGCCTCGGCCATCAGCCGGGCCTCGGCGAGCGGGGTGACGGCGTCCGCCTCGCCGACGACGACGGCGGCCGGGACGCGGACGCCGCGCAGCACCTCCAGGGAGTCGCCGCGGGCGGCCATGGCGCGTTGGGCCCAGGCGACCGCCGCCGGCGGGGCCTCGGCGATCATGGCGCGGACGTGGGCGGTCAGCGCCGGGTCGGTGGCGGGGCCGAGCAGGCCGGTCTCGATCTTCTCGTCGGCGAGGATCTGCACGCTGTCGCGGGCCTCGACGGCGCGGGCGATCCGTTCGCGGTTGGCGCGGGCCGCCTCGGTGTCGGGGGTGGCCTTGGTGTCGGCGAGCAGCAGGCCGGCGAGCCGCTCGCCGTGGCGGCGGGCGAAGGCCATGGCGACGTAGCCGCCCATGGACAGGCCGCCGACGACGGCCCGCTCCAGGCCGGCCGCGTCCAGCAGCCGGGCGACGTCGTCGGCGACGGCGTCCAGCGAGGGCTCGTCCCGGCCGAGCGGGGCGCCGCCGAAGCCGCGCTGGTCGGGGACGATCACCCGGGCGGCCTCGCCGGCCGGGCCGGGCAGCCGCTCCAGCTGGCAGGCCCACATCCGGGCGGAGAGCGGGAAGGCGTGCAACAGGACGATCGGGGTCCCGGTGCCGTTCTCGGGCGCGGCCGGCGCGCTGGGGAGGCTCATGCAGTCACCGTATTGCGGCTCGCCGAGGGGACGCAGCCGCCGCAGCCGTATGTCCCTTTTGTCATAGCCTGACGAGGACTGAGGGAGCGGACATGATCGAGCTGCACCAGCTGACGAAACGCTACGGCGACACGCTGGCCGTGGACGGACTGAGCTTCGCGGTCCCGCGCGGAGTGGTGACCGGCTTCCTGGGCCCGAACGGCGCCGGGAAGTCCACCACGATGCGGATGATCCTCGACCTGGACCGCCCCACCGCCGGCCGGGTCACCCTGGACGGACGGCGGTACGGGCAGCTCGCCGAGCCGCTCTCGTACATCGGCGCCCTGCTGGAGGCCAAGGCCGTCCACCCGGGCCGCACCGCCCGCGACCACCTGCTGTGGATGGCGCAGAGCAACCGGATCCCCGCCCGCCGGGTCGACGAGGTGCTCGAACTGGTCGGCCTGAGCGCGGTGGCCCGCAAACGGGCCCGTGGCTTCTCGCTCGGCATGAGCCAGCGCCTGGGCATCGCCTCGACGCTGCTCGGCGACCCGGAGATCCTGATGTTCGACGAGCCGGTGAACGGGCTCGACCCGGAGGGCATCGTCTGGATCCGCACCCTGATGAAGGGCCTCGCCGCGGAGGGCCGGACGGTGTTCGTCTCCTCGCACCTGATGAGCGAGATGGCGCTGACCGCCGACCACCTGGTGGTGATCGGCCGCGGCCGACTGCTCGCCGACCTGCCGATGGCCGACTTCATCAAGCAGAACTCCCGCTCGTCTGTACGGGTGCGCACCCCGCAGCCCGAACTGCTGCTGGACGCCCTGCACCGGGCCGGCCTGCACGCCGACCCCGGCCCGGACGGCTCCCTGGAGGTCCCGGACGGCGACCTGGCCTTCCTCGGCGAACTCGCCGCCGACCACCGGATCACCCTGCACGAGCTGAGCCCGCAACAGGCCTCCCTGGAGGAGGCGTTCATGCAGATGACCTCGGACTCGGTCGAGTACCAGGCAGGCTCCCCGCGCCCGGTCGGCCCGGCCGGCCCGGCCGGGGCCGCCGTGGACGGCTCCCCCGCCGCGCCGTCGGCACCGCCCGCGCCGGCCCGGGGCTCCGACTGGCAGGCCCGCAGCAAGCAGAAGGAGAACTGAGATGGCCGCGTTCCCCGCGATCCTCCAGTCCGAGTGGACGAAGCTGCGCACCGTCCGCTCCACGGTCTGGACGCTCGGGCTCGCCTTCGTCGTCACGCTCGGCCTCGGCGCGCTGATCTGCACGCTGGCCAACAACAACTTCGCCGACTTCGCGCCGAAGAACGCGCCGTTCGACGCCACCGGCACCGCGTTCGCGGGGATCATCCTGGGCGAGATCGCCATGGTGGTCTTCGGGGTGCTGGCGGTCGGCAACGAGTACAGCAGCGGCATGATCCGGGTGTCGCTGGCGGCCGTCCCGCAGCGCGCCACCCTGCTGGTCGGCAAGGCCGTGGTGATCGCCCTGGCGGCCTTCGCGGTGGCGCTGGCCACCGTCTTCATCACCTTCTTCACCGGGCAGGCGCTGCTCGGCGGGCACAGCACGACGATCACCGAGCCGCACGTGCTGCGCGCGGTCTTCGGTGCGGCCGGCTACCTGACGATGATCTGCCTGTTCTCGGCCGGGGTCACCGCGATGCTGCACAACCAGACGCTGGCGCTGGGCGTGCTGGTGCCGTTCTTCTTCCTGCTGTCGCCGATCCTCGGCGCGGTGCCGAAGGTGAAGACGGTCGCCCACTACTTCCCCGACTACGCGGGCCAGCGGATGCTGCTGGTCTACCAGGAGCACAACCAGCCGTTCGGCCCCGGCGCGGGCTTCCTCATCTGCCTCACCTGGACCCTGGCCGCCCTCGCCGGAGGCGTCCTGGTGCTCCGCACCCGCGACGCCTGACCGACCGTCGGGCCACGGCCACCCCGCCCTAGGTCGCGTATTTGGTCGTGATCAAGCGATGGTTCTGGTGAGGTCTTTGATCCAGATCATTGCGCCGCGAAGGTGGAGGCCGGCGAGGTAGCTTGCGGGCGTCTTGTCATAGCGAGTGGGTGCGCCACGAGGCGCCGTGGAGTCGAGTGAGGTGAGAGACCTGCACCGCCGGGTTGTCGCAGCAACCTGGTTGAAGCTGAGGGCAGCTCG